>CAZQAI010000012.1:0-16200 GCA_964591305.1 uncultured Clostridium sp. | reverse complement strand
TCTACAGTGGAAAAGGGAGCGTACTATAGAGGGTGGCTGAACTGTAACAAAGTAATGGCTGTTTCCGTGCATTTTGTGATTCCGCTATTGACAAAACCCCGCAAATATGGTATAATCCTCTCAGCACACTGTGTGCTGAGAGGAGGGGTTCTTTTGAGCGAGAAAAAGCCGGATCTGATATCTGACGGAATGTCCGAGCTGATCGTGCAGACCGCTGAAAAGATCGCCATCTCATCAGGAGCGGAAGAGGTGACGGTCAGGAGGATCCTGCAGACCTTAGGCATCACCAACCGGGTGTTCTATAACCGGTTTCACAACATCTCCGAGGTGCTGCACATTGTCTATGAGAAGACTGTACTCAAAATCCGCGCCAGCATCACAGCAAAATTCAACCCGGACGGCGATTTTTTCGCTCAGATCATTGACATTGTGGTCAGTACCCTGATCATGTCCTACGAAGCCAAGATGAAATTCAGCCAGTATGTGTTTGAAAATGATTCGGCCTCCCAGAGCAATTATATATGGTGGAAAGCAGAGATTGAAAAGCTGATCGAGTTCGGCAAGGAGCGCGGTTATGTAAAGGATATAGACACCGGAATCATGAGTTATGCCATATGGTGCTTCATCCGGGGTTACAACGCCGATGCACTGAGCCGGAAAATTCCCAAGGACGAGGCCGCGTCAGACTTCCGGTACTGTTTTGGCATTCTGCTGGACGGCATGAGGGCGTAAGCCTTGCCGGATGGCCTGACACACAAATTATGATAACAAAGAAAGGATGCTACCATGGGAGACAAGTACAAGCCGATCAACCGGCGCAGAATAGAGCGTGTGGTTCCTCACGTATGGGATGTGATCGACCTGATCGATATCATCAACCGCCATGGGGAGAGAACGTTGTTCCGATACTTCGAAGGGAAAGAACTCAAGGACATGACCTATGCCGCCTTCGGCGACATGATCCATGCCACCGCCGCCGCCTTCCATGCCATGGGACTGAGCGGTCAGAAGATCGTGGTAATTGGAGAGTCGTCTCCCCAATGGCACTGCACGTACCTGGCCGCCCTGGCCGCCGGATGCGTCATTGTGCCGATGGACAAGGAGCTGGCTATCGAGGAGATTCGCAAATTCTTCGGTATTGTGGATGCCCGGGCTGTCGTCTACTCCAAGGGCTTTAACGAGCTGTTTATCCGCTCCATCTCGGAAGGAGATACCGATGTCAAATACTTCATCCCGATCACACCAGCCTACGACAGCACGTTTGACAGCAAGGTCATCACCTTCGACGAGGTGGTCGCCTGCGGGCGGGAGCGCCTGGAGCGGGAGGGGTATGACTATCCCATCGTCCACAACCGGGAAAATCTTGCGGAGATGCTGTTTACCTCCGGCACCACTGGCACCAGTAAGTGCGTCATGCTGTGCCAGAAAAATATTTTTGCTGCCGTCAATGCTGCGGTGGAGACCGTTTGCTTTGTGCCCGAGGATGTGGTTGTGTCTGTCCTGCCGGTACACCATACCTATGAGCTGATGTGCAACATGGCTGAGATGGTGTTCGGTATTGAAATTTGCATCAACGACTCCCTGCGCCATGTCATGAAGAATTTCCAACTGTTCAAGCCCACCGGGCTTGTGCTGGTTCCTATGTTCCTCAGCACCATGTATAAAAAGATATGGTCGGAGGCTGAAAAGAGCCACAAAGACGGCATCCTTAAGGCCGGCCTTGCCACCTCCAAGACCCTGATGGCGGTAGGCATTGATATGCGACGCACCATCTTCAAGTCGGTGCTGGATGCCTTTGGCGGGCGGCTGGATCACGTCATAAGCGGCGGCGCCCGACTCAATCCCGATCTGATCGCTGCTTTCGAGGATTTCGGTATCTCGGTGTTTGAGGGCTGCGGCATTACGGAATGCTCCCCGCTGACCAGCGTGACCCCCTACTTTGCCCGCAAGTACGGATCGGTAGGGCCGGCTGTTCCCTGTTGCCGCATCCGCATTGCCGAGGAATACGGCAGTGGGGAGAATGAGCAGGGCTATATGGATGGCGAGATTCAGATCAAAGGCGACAATGTCATGTTGGGGTACTACAACAATCCAGAAGCCAATGAGGAGGCCTTTACCAAGGACGGCTGGTACCGCACCGGCGACATGGGGTACATGGACAAGGACGGGTATGTCTACATCACCGGTCGCATGAAGTTTGTCATTGTGTTGGAGAACGGCAAGAATGTTATGCCGGAGGAGATCGAGGAGTATCTGGCCGGGATTGATACCATCGCCGAATCGGTGGTGCTGGGACGCAAAGCACCGGACAGCGACGCCATCATCCTGACTGCTGTGGTGTTCCCTGCCTACGATAAGTTTCCCAAGGGGGCCAGCGAGGAGCTGGTACAGGAGTCCATCCGCAAGTCCATCAATGCCGTCAACCGCAGGCTGCCCGGTTTCAAACAGGTACGGGCGGTCGAATTCCGGCAGACGGAATTTGAAAAGACGACTACCAAAAAGATCAAACGGCACTTGGTCAAATGATACAGGAATCTGTTGGGCTGTACCTGCACATACCCTTTTGCAGAAGCAAGTGTCCCTACTGTGATTTCTGCTCCTTTCCCCACCCGGAGGCGGATACGGTCAATGCCTATGTGACCGAGCTGATCCGGCGTATCCGGGTGGCCGGAGACAGGTACCGGGCTGCCGATGGCGGACCGATACGGGTGGACACGGTATATATAGGCGGCGGCACCCCTACCCTGCTTTCCCCCGCTCAGACGGATCGGTTGACCGGGGCGGTGGAGGCCGCCTTTCGAGTTCTGCCGGGGGCAGAGTACACTGTGGAGGGCAACCCTGCGGCGGCTGACCGAGAGGCGCTGGCTGCCTGGCGTGCCGGAGGTGTCAGCAGGCTGAGCCTGGGAGCGCAGAGTGCCCAGAGCCGGGAGTTGAAGGCGCTTGGGCGTCTTCACGACTGGGCCGATGTCTGTCGCACGGTATCCGATGCCCGTCAGGTGGGGATCGACAACATCAACCTGGATTTCATGCTGGGCATCCCGGGACAGACAGCCGACAGTTTGCGCGACACGCTGACACGGGCGTTGGCGTTGGCACCCGATCACATGTCGGCCTACTGTCTGATGCTGGAGGAAGGCACACCTTATGCCCGCCGGGGTCGGGCCGGGCTGGGACTGCCAGAGGATGAGGAGGCGGCTGACGAGATGGCGGTTTCCCTGTACGAGCAGGCCTCCGACCTGCTGACGGACGCCGGGTATGAACATTATGAAATATCCAACTACGCCCGACCCGGCCGCCGATCCCGGCACAATCTGCACACCTGGCAGGATCGGCCATACCTGGGCCTTGGCATCGGAGCTTACTCTTATATGGACGGTGTCCGCTGGGGGCAGTCCCGGGATCTGGCCGCCTTCCTGCGGGGGGATGATGTGACGGTCGATCGGTATATGCCAAACCGCGAGGAGCAGATGGAAGAATATATCATGCTGGGTCTGCGCCTGCGGGAGGGCCTCTCTGAAGCCGATTTTGCCGTCTGCTTCGGCGTGTCCTTTATAGCCCTGCACGGGACTGCCTGCCGTCGCTGGATCGAGGCGGGCTACATGGTGCATGAGGATGGACGCATCTATCTGACCCGCCGGGGCTGGCTGATCAGCAACACCATACTGGCGGAGATTACCTGATAGCGGCAAGCAGGGGAGACGGGGGAACGCCGGAACTGAAGCACCCAGATGGGGTGTCTCCCGTTCTCCCGCTCCTGTAACAAAAATTGATTACAGTTCAGCCGGGGGAGGGAAGGAACTTCTTTCAAGAAGTTCCTTCCCTCCCCCGGCCCCTCCTATCTTCAAGAACTTTCAAAAAATGAGCTGATTCTGGGGAAAGCTACCCCCCAAATATACACCTATCATTCGGTGAGATACATGAGGGGCAGAGGGGCGCTAAGCGCCCCTCTGCACGTAAATAAAGCGGTTCCCGCCCCGCTGGGGCAGGGATCATAGGGGTGGGGCAAGAATATAAGAGGAGCATGTGGGGATGCAGTCGCTTGCAGATAAATTATGCTATACTCGGCTGAACTGTAACAAAAATTGATTTCCGTGTCCTTTGCAGGGTGACTCTTGACATTTCCGGTCACATAGGCTATAATGTATGCATCTTATTCGAAATCCACGGCAAGGAGGACATCTGTGTGTACACCTTTGGCGATGGGCCTTCCCGACAGGGAATATACCGCCATGTGATCAAGAGGGGACTGGATGTTGTGTGCTCCGCTCTGCTGCTGATTTGCCTGTCTCCTCTTCTGGTGCTGTGCGCGTTGGCGGTGCTGGTGACATCGGGGAGACCTATCCTTTTCATTCAGGAGCGGCTGGGGCGGGACGGAGCGGTGTTCCGTATGTACAAATTCCGCACCATGCGGGTAGGAAGTGAGCATACCGGCAGCGGTGTGTACTCAGACCGGAGCGATCCCCGTGTGACCCGGGTGGGGCGTTTTCTGAGGGCTGCCAGCCTTGATGAGCTTCCCCAGCTATTCAATATTCTCCGGGGTGACATGAGCTTTATCGGCCCCCGTCCCCCGCTGACCTACCACCCCTGGCCGCTGGATGAGTACACGGACGAGGGACGCCGCATGTTTGAGGTGAGGCCGGGCCTGACCGGCTGGGCCCAGGTGCATGGCCGCCGGGGGGTGGAGTGGAATCTCCGGATTCACATGAATGTCTGGTATGTGGATCACTTGACCTTCCCTTTGGATGTAAAGATCTTCATCCTGACCTTCGCAGCCCTCTTGCGGCGGGACGAGGAGGGAACAACAGTCTCCGATGAGACCGTTCCCTCAGAAGCGGTACCCATGGGAAGGAACCAACATAAGTCCGACCCTGCAGGGGTCGGAGGGAAAGCAGACTTAAGCCGACATAAGCAGGCATAAGAACCGCCATTTTATGTAGGAGGATCATCTTTTATGTCGATCAAGCTGATGTTTTGTACCAACCGTCCCGATGTGGCCGCTGTTGCCGAGAAGGCAGGGGTGGACAGGCTGTGGGTGGATATGGAGTACCTGGGCAAGGCGGCACGGCAGGGGGGCATGGACACCCTGCAGTCTCACCATACTCCTGCTGATGTGGCTTCCATCCGGGCTGTGCTGTCCCGGGCGGAGCTTGTGGTACGGATCAATCCCATGCACGACGCCCGGCCCGGCCTGCCCGGTACCGAGGAGGAGATCGAGGCCTCTGTCGCCGCCGGGGCCGACCTCATCATGCTTCCCTATTTCCACACAGTGGATGAAGTACGCCGGTGTGTGGAGATGGTAGCCGGACGGGCCCGGGTGTTTCCCCTGCTGGAAACTCCTGCGGCGGCGGAAGCGGTGGATGAGTTGATCAGGATACCGGGTGTGGACGAGATACTCATCGGCATCAATGATCTTGCACTTGGGTATGGCAAGCGGTTTCTGTTTGAGGTACTGACCGACGGGACGGTGGAGAGGCTGTGCGCCCACCTGGAGGTGCGGGGTATTCCCTACGGGTTCGGCGGCTTTGGGTATCCGGGGCGGGGCACCGTTCCGGCACAGTACCTGATCGCCGAGCATTACCGGCTGGGCTCCACCCGTGCCATTTTGTCCCGAAGTTTCTGCAGGATTGACGAGCATACTGACCTGGAGACTGTCCGCCGCACTTTCCGGGAGGGCATAACAGCCGTCCGGGCCTGTGAGCAAATCTGCCAAAGGGCTCGGGAGGCGCATGACACCTCTTTCTTCTCTGAACAGCAAGCACTCCTGCATCGGGCGGTGCAGGAGACGTTGACTCGTTTGCGGGCGGCAGACAGCGCATCTGAGGCGGAGGCGCGGCAGGCGGCCGGAATGGGGGTGCCCTTATGAACCTTCTGATCACGGGGGCATGGCGTCCCTCTCCCAACGCGCTGCAGGCGCTGAGTGGTATGGGGCATGTCATGTGTTTCATGGAGCGGGAGGACGGCCCTCTGCCCTGCCCGGGAGACTGGGTGGAGGGGACGGTATGCAACCGCCTGTTCCTGACTCACCCTGTCGCTCTCCTTCCCCGACTCCGCTATGTTCAGCTGACCAGTGCCGGGTGTGACCGGGTGCCGGTGGAGGAGTTAGCCGCCCAGGGGGTGGTTTTGCATACGGCCAGAGGGGTGTACAGCGGCCCTATGGCTGAGTTTGCCCTCTGGGGTGTGCTCACGATATACAAGGATGGAGTTGGTTTCCTCGATGCCGCGCGGGCCCACTGCTGGACAAAGCGGCGGGGATTGCGGGAGATGACGGGAAAGTACGTACTGGTGCTTGGGTGCGGCAGTGTGGGAACGGCCTGTGCCGAGCGTTTTGCGGCTATGGGCTGTCACGTGCGTGGAATTGACCTATATGCGGCACGGAATACAGCCCCATGCGGGTTTTTGCGGGAAGCGGGATTTGATGAAGTTCTCCCCCCCGACCGGCTGGACAGTCTGCTGCCTGAGACGGATATTCTGCTTCTGGCCTTGCCCCTGACGCCGGATACGGCCCACTGTCTGGATGTCCGACGCCTGGCCTTGCTGCCGGAGGGAGCGGTGGTGGTCAATCTGTCCCGTGGGGCTGTTTTGGATGAGGCGGCCTTGGAAGCGGCCCTGCGGCAGGGGGCAGACCGCCTTGGCGGGGCGCTGGGAGGAGCTGTACTGGATGTATGTGAGGAGGAGCCCCTGCCCCCTCACAGCACCTTGTGGGACTGCCCCGGCGTGCTGCTCACGCCGCACAATTCCTTCGTGGGCGAGGGCAACGAGGAACGCCTCGAAAAAGCCATCCTGGACGGTCTGCGCAAGCAGGGGACAGTAAGGAACGCCAAAGAATGAGGGAACGCCAGAGAAACTTCTTGCAGGAAGTTTCTCTGGGCTCTTCCAGAAACTTGGAGGATATTTATATGAATGATCTGCAACGCATGCAAAACCTGTCGGTTCCCACGGGGCCTGTGGACTGCGTACTGGACACCGACACCTACAATGAGATTGACGACCAGTATGCTCTGGCTTTCATGCTGAAGAGTCCCAAACTCCATGTGAAAGCCTTGTATGCTGCTCCCTTTTTCAATAGTCATTCCACCTCGCCGGAGGATGGCATGGAGAAAAGCTATGATGAGATTCTCTATCTTCTGTCTCTGATGGGCCGGGAGGACATGATGGACAAGGTGTACAAGGGCTCCCGCACCTACCTGCCGGACGAGCACACCCCGGTGGACAGCCCCGCCGCTCGGCATCTGTGCGAGCTGGCTATGACCTATACAGCAGAGAAGCCGCTGTACGTGGTGGCCATCGGGGCCATCACCAATGTGGCGTCTGCCCTGCTCATGCAGCCTGCTCTGGCGGAGCGTATCGTCCTTGTCTGGCTGGGCGGGCACCATCCTCTCTGGCCGGACAACAGGGAGTTCAACCTTCACCAGGACATAGCCGCAGCCCGGATCGTCTTTGGATGCGGATGCCCGCTGGTTCAGCTGCCCTGTATGGGCGTGGTGTCCTCCTTCTACACCACCGGGCCGGAGCTTCGGGAATGGCTGGAGGGCCGGAATCCTTTATGCGACTACCTGGCCAGGCACACCATTGAGGAGGCCGAGTCCTACGCCGCCGGCCGGGTCTGGGCCCGTGTCATTTGGGATGTAACAGCCGTAGCCTGGCTGCTCAATGACGGCGATCGCTTCATGATGTCCGAGCTGATTCCGGCGCCCATCCCCACCTATGACGGCGTATGGGGCTGCGATTCCCGCCGACCCCTGATCCGACGGGTGACCTTTATCCATCGGGATGCTCTGATGGGAGAGTTGTTCCGAACCTTAAGAGAGTAGAGCACGCAACGCAAAAAGGCCGGGGGACATGTCGCGGAGAAACTTGTCCCTCGGGCCATTGCTGATCCGAACCACAGAAAGGATCCGGTATCATGGTCGAAATCATATATGTACAAGAGGCAGATAAAGAATTCTGGTATCAGCTTGATGCGCATCTGCCACAGCAGGAATTTGAACGCAAGGTCAGAGGAAAAAAAGGATATGTTCTGTCGGATAATCATAAACCTATCGGCATATTGAGATACAATCTTTTTTGGAATATCCTTCCTTTTTGCACATTGATATTCATTGATTGCCATCGTCAACGGAAGGGATACGGAAAGAGGCTGATGGAGCATTGGGAAGCCGATATGAAGCGGCAAGGTTACGACCTGCTTCTCACCTCTACACAGGTTGACGAGGCTGCACAGCATTTTTACAGAAAGCTGGGATACAAGGATTGCGGAGGCCTGATTATGGACATTCCTGCATATCAGCAGCCAATGGAATTGTTCTTATCCAAGGAGATATAAGGCATCGCCACGCTGATTGGTGTGTGTGAAACCCGATTTCCGCTTCGTCCGGGAGTTGGCAAGAGCGCCTGGGTGCTTGCACGCGATGTTTTTTTGCTTTGTCGGTTGGATGTTCGGGACATGATTTTCCGCGGCGCAGCGCATACTAAGCACAACAGCCGGATGCATCTGTGTCTGGCTGGATGTGCAAAACCCCGGCATACACGGGGTGCATGAAAAGGAATATCGGTATGTCTGCGTAAAACATACCGTTATGTCTGCGAAAGGAATATCGTTATGCCTGAATATCAAAAAACACCGTCTGCCGCCACACGGGAGCGGGAGACCGGGGGAGGAAACGCCGACTCGGGTAAGAAGGAATCGCCTGCCGTGGCCATGGGCACTGAGATGTACAAGGATCTCACCATGAGCTGTGATGCAGTGGTTCACCTTTTATCCCGTGTCAAGGATGAAAGCATCAAGACACACATGACCGCCGCCTTGTGCTTCTACGAAAAGAATGCGGGAAAGGTCAAGAAAATTCTGGCCGACCACGGAGCGGAGGCTCACGGGGAGAATATCATGAGCAAAACCATGGCCCATATGGGGATTGTCATGAACACAGCCATGGACACCTCTGACAGTCACATTGCCCAGATGCTCATTGAGGGCTCCACCTTGTCCGCTACCGAGGCCGCCAAGCTCCGCAATGAGTACCGGGGCAAGCCCGACTGCGAGGAGCTGGTCTCCATTGCCGACAGCATCGCCGATTTTGAAAGCCATCATATCGACAGCCTGAAGCAGTTCCTGTAAACAGAGAGTCAATTTTCCAAAAGGGTCGGCCCATATGGAGCCGACCCTTTTGGCAGTACCCGCTGTTGGACTCAGGAAGCTGCATGAGGCGGCAGCTTGACTTAGGATGTCCTCTAGGTCCCTTTTTCCACCAGCTCTACCCGATACAATGTAGCACCGACACCGGCTGTCCCGACATAAAGTGCGCCGTCCCAGGCGCTGATATGCTCCGGCTCGCCGGGCACATTCAGGGGCACAGTGGTGATATACATGCCTTCCCAGTCATAGATGGTGACCACGTTGGGATTGTACAGCACAAAGTAAAGGAAGCTGTCATCACAGCCGCAGCCCTGGGTTGTGTAACCGACTGTGGTGTCTGTCGGATTGAAAATTCTGCTCACCTTGCGGAAGTCAGCATTCAGAAAGCAAAAGGACTGCCCGCCGGACAGGCCCACCACATACTCATCCCGGGCCTCGTTATAGTCTATGCAGTATATCTTCATAGGCAGTTCACATGTCTCGATGATGGTCAGTGAATCCGGATCCAAAACAGACACTCGGGTGCGGTAGGGGTTGTTGTGTACGACCACCAGCACATGCCGTCGGGCGTTATAGGTGATATCGTTGGCATGATGGAGCGGCAGGGACTGGCTGACCATGACCTGCACCCCCGTGCTGACATTGTATTTGACAATATACACATCGTTTTCTTTTTCGTTGGAATCGGTATCTTTGCGGATGAAGGCCTGGTACCAGTAGGTGCCGTCAAAGCATCCGCCCTGCTCCGTGGGAGCGTCCGCCGGCTGGTTTATGTAGGCTACCAGGCGTCGCCTTTTGCCCTGCAGCGTCTGGCCACTGTTGATCATAGCCCACATGGCTGCCTCAGGAGAGGTTGTTTCGGTTGAGGAGGACTCTGAGGGCACCCCGGGGATGTTTGAGGACTCGGTGTCCCGGCTGTCTGCTGTCCCCGTCTCGACGCAAAAGGGAGATGTGATGACAGATTCTGTGCCAACAGCTGTCGAATCGGCATGACCGTTCCTGTTTCCCTCCTGATTCTGGCATGCGGTCAGCAGACAGACAAGAAGTGCTGCCCCGGCGGCTGCCGGCATGGGGCCGGCATGCGTGAAGCTGTGTTTTCCCATGTCAGGACGTCCTTCCCCCCGGAATATCACGGGATTCAATGATGAACAAACCTCCCTTTTTGCAGGAGATCAGGGCCACATTGCCCGTGATCTCGTTGGATACAGCGAACTGTACCCGCCGTTTGATGGTCTCATGCTTCAGCGGGTACTTGCATCCCTCGATGCATACGCCCTTGACCGTTTCATCGGCGGCCACAAGGGACAGGTATCGGTAGGCACTCCGGGCAATGAGAATGGAGGAGGAGCGGATAAAGTGTACCCGGTTTTGCCCGTCCGTGATGTATCCATGAAGGCCTCGCTCCCGCATGTCCTCCAGAATGTACAGGGTGGACAGGGTGTGATCCAATCGTCCGCCAAGGCCTCCCACGATGATGATTTCATCGGCTCCTTTGCCGACGGCCATTTCCAGGGCAATTTGGGTATCGGTCAGATCCTTTTCGGCCGGCACCTGATGAATCTCCAGGCTGTCGTCCCGGGGCGGCTCTCCCAGGGAATCAAAGTCACCTACCAGCACATCGACCCGCTCTCCCAGCCGTTGGGCGTTTCGGTAGCCCGCATCGGCGGCAATGCGCAGCTCGTCGGCCCGTGGGTGCTCCGTGATGTTGTCGGGATATACCGTTCCACCGGTGTATATAAATGCACGCAAAACGGAAAGTCCTCTCTTTCTTTTTTTTCTTTGCGGGGAGGAAACTTTCTTGAAAGAAAGTTCCTCCCCGCGCCCCTCCTTCAAAGAACTTCAACAAAAGAATGATGAGTAAAGTTCTTGAAAAAGTCTAGAGAAACTTCTCTAAAGTCTAGAGAAACTTCTCTCAAGAAGTTTCTTTGGCGCTTTTTGGAGCGAAGCTACAAAAGTGTCTCGGGCGGAGCCCCGGAATAATTCCGGCGGGTTCTGGCGCTCCCTGTTCCTCAGGTTACAAAGTTGATGATGACCCCGGCGACCCACAAAAGCACGGCCAGCATGGCTTCGGGAGAGAGAAAGGCACGGCCGAGAGCGGGAAAGAAGTCTCTGACCGACAGGCGGGAGAGTCCGGGGGTGGACTGCTTTTCCGGGTTGTCAAGCAGGCTGGCCTGGGAGCGGCGTCGCAGGATGCGGGACACTTCCCCGCAGAAGAGGGCAGCGCCAAGGAGCAGGAGGGCAATCAGGAGGATCACCAAAAGGCCCAGGCTGCCGGTGCTCCGGCAGTAGCCGGACAGTCCGGCCTGCGCCAGCACGCCAAAAAGGTTGTATCCAAAATGTACGATCATGGCTGACAGAACCGAGCGAGTCACATACAGTACGGCCGCCAGCAGACATCCGGCGAACAGGTATACGGGCAGGGCACTGAGATCAAAGTGCAGAAAGGCAAAGAAGACAGCGCTGATGACCGAGGCGTACAGGATGCCGTACTGCTCATACTCGGCGCAGAGAATGCCCCGGAAGACAAGCTCCTCGCAGAAGGCGGGAAGCAGGGCGTAGGTCAGGATCAAGCGGACAGTGGAGCCGGCACTGCCATCGTGCACCGAGGTAAAGGTATCATACAGCGTGAAGGAGGTTTGCGCCTGCATCAAGCCACACACCATAGCCAACAGCGTGCATCCGGCCGACAGAACCAGGACAGCCGACAGGATCAGAAACAGGTGGGACAGGGGGAAAGGATGCAGACGCAGCGACTTGACAAAATCCTTGCCTCGCAGGCGGATGTACAGGTAAGCGGGAATGGGAAAGATGAGTAGCTGGAGCAGAACGGTACTCAAATATTCACCTTCCCGTGAGAGAAAAGCCCTGTCAATCAGACGGGAGAGCAGGAGCAAGGCGTAAATCACCAGCACCAGCCGGGCCGCTTGCGGAGCGACGGCATACTCCCCCTTCAGAAAAGGTTTGATGCGTGCTGTGCGGGCGGTGTCAGAGGATGTATGTTGAGGGGTCGGCATGGGTGGCTGTCATCCTCCCTTCGGTCAGAACATATTGTACAGGTATGTCGTGGGCCTCACGAGGTAGTCGGACAGCCATACAGGCTTCAAATGCCAATCCCGCCGTGTACATCGGGATACCCCGCGGGATGTTCCGGCGGTACAGCTCCCGCAGAAAGCGGTCATAGTACCCCCGGCCGTAGCCCAGGCGGACCCCATCCTCGTCAAAGGACAGGCCGGGTACCAAGATCAAGGCTCCCGCGAATTCCGCTGCCTGCATGACCGGACATTCCTCCCCCGGCTGGCGGGTGTGGTGCGGGCCGTCGACAAGACTGTCCGGGGCATATCCGGGCAGCGTGCGGAAGAGCATGTCCCGGCTCCCCTCCCGTGTGCAGGGCAGGGCGAAGCGTTTTCCTAAGGCCTCCGCCCGCCGCCATACGGGATACAGATCAATCTCCCCCGGTAAGGAGGCGTAGGCGCAGATGACAGATGCCTCCCGAAACATGGGAGAAGCAAACAGACGTTCCAGCATGGCCCGCTGGGCATTCTCGCGGGCTTCCCCTGTCACAGCGTTTCTCCGCTCCCGGCAAAGGGGACGCAGACGGGCCTTTTCGGCGGCCGCCCTGTCGTCGGCCGGCTGGGTGACACCGGGGCCGGGGCGGGTCAGCGAACGGCCGGCCGGTTGTTTCCTGAGAATCGACATGGCTCTCTCCCGTCAGGGCGCCTGAACAGAGGCCCGAATCTCACCCGCCAGGGCCGGGGATGTCAGTACGCTGACAATCTCCAGACCAAACTCCATAGCGACCCCCATGCCGGCGGCGGTGATGCACCGACGTACCGGGGTGTTCCCGCTGGCCGGCAGCGTGTCCAGGACGACCTTGCCACCGATTCCGGTTGCTCCTGTCAGGGTGTTCTCAAAACCGGGATAGCAGGTAGCACGCAAGCCAGACAAAAGACCCCGACGGCCCAGCACCATGGGGGCAGCGCATATGGCGCATAACCAGGCCCCTGCGGCCGCAGCGGCCTGCAGGGCGGCGTCCACCACGGGGGAGGCGTCCAGGTTGCGGGCACCGGGCATTCCACCGGGCAGGATCACCGCCTCAAGGGGGGTGGCGTGGGGGTCAAAGGCAGTCTCGGCTATGTCGGCCATGACGGTGATACCGTGGGTGCCTATGACCTCTTTCCCTGTACCGTAGCCTATGGACACTGTGGTCACCTCCAGCCCTGCCCGGCGCAGTATGTCCAGGGGGCAGAGCGCCTCTACTTCCTCAAATCCGTTGGCAAGAAACAGATAGATCATGTGTGTATTTCCCTTTCATGATGTTTTATTTGGGGCTCGGACGAAGATCAGAAATTTTTTCTTGCGGGGAGAAAACTTTCTTGAAAGAAAGTTTTCTCCCCGCACCCCTCTTTCAAAGAACTTCAACAAAATAATTATATAAAGTTCTTGAAGAGTCCAGAGCGGAAAATATATTTCTGACAGAAAATTCTTTGGAGTCCAGAACCTTTCTTTCAAGAAAGGTTCTGGCGTTCTTTCGTTCCCTGGCGTTCTTTCGTTCCCTCGTTCTCAAATATCCGGTCAAGTCCGGACGGCCTCATGCGCCACAGGGCGGCCACCATGTAGACGGTCACGGCCACGGCCAGCAGAACGGTAAAGACCACCGTGGGGATATCCCACCAGCTGCCCGCCCCAAGGGTGGGCATGAGGTTGCCGCAAAAATCGTAAATAGCATGGAGCAGGACGCACAGCCAGATGTTGGCGGTCTTGTACAGCACCACTGAGCACATGGCTCCGATCAGAAAGGAGTACCCGATCTGCCGGATGACAGCGCCTACGCCGGCCCCGGCTATCAGGTTGACCAGATGGATCAGGCCAAACACGGCGGAGGTCAGCAGGATGCACACGAACAGGTCGGTGCGACTGGCCCGGCGGTGTTCGGCGAAGGCCAAAAGGATCACCCCGCGAAAGGCCAGCTCCTCAAACAGCCCGATGGCCAGCGATTCCGCAATCAGCCAGGTCATGTACAGCCCCATATGCTCCAGTACCTCGGGGCGAAAATAGGCATCTCCCCATAGCATGGATAGGATGGGCATATTGTTGATGACCACCAAAAAGGCCGGAACGGTAAAGGCCAGCGACCGCAGGAAAGGCTTGCGGAAGGGGTGCAGTACCCGGTACCCCTCAAAAAGCAGGATAACCAGAAAGACGGCCGCCCCTACCAGTCGGGTAACGGTCATGGTCATCAGCGTCTGGAGGGTGGGATCCTCCGACAGGGTGGGCTTGCCGATCTCAAAATACCCCAAAACCAGCACCGCCACCCCCACCAGCAGGTAGCAGACCCGCCGGAGGGTCGGACTGCGGGGTGGCCTTGACCCGGAACAGCCGGACGGGGAGGTGGCATCAGTCAGACCCGGTGCGGTCTGAGTCCGGGGTGTCGGGGTGTCTGCCTGTGACGGATTCACGGGTCGTGTCGCCTCCTTCCTCGGGGGGTTCCGCTCCGCTGGCAACAGGGTCACCGGCATTTGATGCCGACTCAGCTGTCAGCTCAGCTGTCAGCTCTGCTGTCGGCCGAGTTGCGGGAGCCTTGCGCATCTCCGCACGGTATTCCAGCCAGATGACCAGAACAGAGCCTGCAATCAGCACCACGGACACCAGCTGGGAGGGGGAAAGGAAGGGAACAATGGTGCCTCCCCGTTCATCATCCCGCAGATACTCGATAAAGAAACGCCATACTCCGTAGGTCAGCATGTAAATGGGCATGCAGAAGGGCTTGTTACGGACAAAACGCACAATCAGGAAAGCAGACAGCACAAAGAGGAAGATGGCCTCATACAGCTGGACAGGCACCACCTTGTGTCCCAATCCTACCATGTATATGCCGTACCAGGCTTCGGTGGCCCGTCCGTAACAGCACCCGGCCATCAGACAGCCCAGCCGCCCGAAACCGTGGGCCATGGTGATACAGCAGGCTGCGATATCTAGGAGAGCCCGGAGATGGCTCTTGTGATAGCCATCCGGGAAGAGAAAGTGTCCCACGCCGAAATAGATGGCCAGGAAGACGGCAGCACCGCCCATAAGACCGCCGTAAAAGGTGGAACCGGTGGAGTTGGTCAGCTCAAAATGACCGATCTCTGCAATGTTGTACAGACCCTGCATGAGAACGGCCGTCCCATATCCCAGTATGACGGCAACTACCATCGTCACAAGCAGAAAGTTCTGCCATCGGGCGGCGTAACCCCGTCTGTCCGACAGCACACGGATGAGGATCATGCAGGATATGATGCCAACTGTGATCAGAAGACTGTACAAATCCATTCCCCAGAAAAGTTCGTATGGGTACATATGGTTCCTTTCTCTCAGACATTTTTTTCAGCTCTATCGGGTGTTTTTCAGCTGAGCCTTACTTTTTGAAGCCGTTGAGCTTCATTTCGGCAAAATCCTGAGCGGTGATAAGCAGTTTCCGGGGTTTATTCCCGTCGGCGGGGCCCACCAGACCAAGCTCCTCCATGCGGTCAATGATCTTAGCGGCCCGGCCGTAACCGATGCCGGCCCGACGCTGGAGCAGGGAGGTGGACACCTTATTGGCATTGACAGCCACCTCTACAGCTTCCCAGAATTTAGGGTCCTCCCCATCCTCGACGCCGAGGATATCAAAGTCCTCCCCGGATAATTCGTCGGATTTCTTCTTGCCGCTGCCGCATCTGGCGGCCTCCACCTCGATCTGGCGGGTGAAGGACTCATCATAGATCGCCGCAGCATTGTGCTCCTTGATAAAGGTCAGCACACTCTCCACTTCGGCATCGTAGACATAAGCGCCCTGCACCCGCAGGGGTTTGGTGGAACCCACCGGCGCATATAGCATGTCACCCCGCCCGATCAGCTTTTCGGCTCCGGCCACATCAATGATGGTGCGGGAGTCCACCTGTGACTTGACGGTGAAGGCAATGCGGGATGGAATGTTGGCTTTGATCAGACCGGTGATGACATCCACTGAGGGACGCTGGGTACCCAGAATCAAGTGGATGCCGGCGGCTCGGCCCTTTTGTGCCAGGCGGCAGATGGCGGATTCCACA
>CAZQAI010000011.1:3155-18532 GCA_964591305.1 uncultured Clostridium sp. | reverse complement strand
GCAAGCAGATACGCCATCAAGGCGCAAGCCATGAATTGTGCGGCATTGCCTTAAGAGTTATGCCTTTCTCTTTTTCCAATCCGGCACGGTGATGAGCAGGTAGGCGCACACACCCAACACGGCTCCTGTCAGTATGATGGTGACCTTCAGTCCGGTGGAATGCTGTCTGATGACATTGGCCGGAGCATGAGCGGAAGGTTCTGTGCCGGATACGGTGCCAGGCACAGAGCTCTCATCGGGGGAGAGAGTTCCCATGCCGGGCAAGGGGGCGGTCTCGTCCCGCAGAGATTCGGTGGAGCCGTCAGCGGCGGTCAGGGTGTAGGTGACATCCCGGCTTTCTCCCGCTTGCCCACGGTACAGGTAGGCGTACCGGTCGTTGGGGGCCGTGTCGCCGAGATCCATGAACTCCATTACCTGACCGGTCACGGTGGAGTTGTCTGCCCATTTAAAGAGGAAGGAATCCAGCGATCCGGACACCCCCAGAGCCGCCTTGGACACACGGACAGTCATGGTGTTGCCGGACACGGTGTACAGTGCCTGCCCCACGGCCCGGCCGGCCCAGCCGTCAGCCAGGGATTCAATACTGACATAATGGCTGTCACGGGCCCGATTGAGAACAAAATCATACCCTTCCCAGCCGGTGGAGGCGTCTGTGTCCAGGTTGATGAACAGGTTCATCCAGTTGGAGCCGTCATCCGTCACAATGTCGTTGACACAGCTCACCATGAAATACAGATACTTGTCATCCTGGGACACCCGGGCGGTGTCAAAGTCATTCCGGCCGGTGTTGTTGACATACATCATGTTGGTGAAATACCCTTCGGCATGCCGCAGGGCCGTATCGCCCACGCTGTCCCGATAAGACGGCCCGACCTGGGACCAGCTGGCCATATCCGTAAGAGTGACCGTCCCTTGTCCTGTGGCCTCTGTGACCTTGTCCCACCCTTTGAAGGTGCGGATCATAGAAACCATCTGGTAGTAGTAGTTATCACCGAAGCCCACACCCGCTTCTCCCTGTCTAAGCCGCATGGGCTCTGCGTCCCGGGAGTATTCGGTGTTGAACTGATCCACCATGTAATACTTCTCCTTCACACGGGTACCGGCAAATTTGCTCTCTCCGCCCCATTGAAGCCCGGCTATCCATTCGTTCCAGCCGGTGATGAGGATCATGGAAGGATCAAACGACATGATGGCCTCAAACTGGGCGGCAAAGCCGTCACCGGCTCCCGAATCCAGAGAGAAGCCGAAGTCATCGTTTACCTCGGGATAGACGGCGTTGGCATAGGAACGGCCCTTGCTGGTGGTGGGATGGTGCCCGACACACAGGGCCAGCTCCTCAAAGTTCCCGTTGGCATCCCGGCCTGGACCGCCGACAGTATACTGGAAGGTGCCGTCGTCCAGCTTTTTATACTCCTGCAGCCAGTTCCAGTAGCCATCCTGATCCTGCCAGGCCCAGCAGCCCCGGACGGTGAATTTTTCATCCAGAAAGGCCTTGTTGTCGGCGGAGCACTTGCTGTAATCGCCGAGAATCAACGGTTTCCCCTCGTACTCGTAAAATAGCTCAGCATATGTTTCCCACCCCGCATCGGAGTAAATGTTACCCCGGACGGAACCCAGATCCGCATCCATGCTGCTTCCGCAGAACAGGCAGATGTCGGGGGTGTCCTGGCCCTCCCGGCGGATCTCCAGCCAGGTGTCAAACAGCGTCACAAGACCCTCGGAATAGGTAGCGCCGTTGGTCAGATCAATAAAGATGAAGTCCACTCCGGCGGCCTCCAGCATGTAGGCATGCTTACGGTAGACCCAGGCGTCGGTATTCTGATAGTAACCGAAGTAGGGCTCGGCCCAATAGTAGCTTCCGGCGTTGTCATGATCTGACAGGAACGATTTGAGCCCGGAAAGGCCTAAAGTCAGGTAACGGTCTGTGATGTCCCGGGGAAAGGGATTGTCGTCCCCGCCGGTCCAGCAAAGGAAGTAGAACAGCCCTACCTGCTTGTCATTCCGTACCTCTCCTGTCGTTTCGCCGGTGGGGGTGGTGCGGTCTCTGTCATCGGTAGCCACCCAGGTGGAGTAATCAATGGTGCGGTCAGCCATGCTGTCACCGGTCAGTACGGTGGTGTCGGTCACCTCGGTATGGGTGAAGGACAGATCATCCACCGTCCCGCCCATACTGTCGGCATACAGCGTGAAGTATCCGGCGGGATTCAGCCCGGTGTGGTCGGTCTTGCCCAGCTGGTTGCTGTGCTGATTGCCGGGCTGGCTGCCAGGCAGGCTGTCGTCCGACCCGTATACGACCAGAGCACCGGACACGCCGGTGTAGGACACAGTACACAGCACCTGGCCCCCACGGGACAGCGTCAAGGTGTCCACATTGTCTGCAAGCACTATCTCAGCTTCCCCGGAGGGGATGGCACCGGGCACTGTCACCGAGAAGCCGCTTTCCGGCTCTGCAACCGTGACGCCCTCGGGCGTCAGATGGAACCACAGACCCTGTTGGGTATTGTCCGCCGCTTTCTTTGACAGCCGGGTCCCCACAGAGAGCTTGCCGCCGGTCAGATTCAGCTTGAAGGTCAGCGTACCGCCCCGCAGACCGTAGTCATCGCCCAGGAATACGGCTGAGCCGAAGGAGAAGGTCGCACCCGCCTTGCAGGCCAGCTTGCCCCCCTCAAAGACCATGTTGGTGCGCAGGCTGGCGTTGGCCAGCTTGTCATCGCGGGAATAGGTCAGAATATCGGTGCTGGTAAAATCGTATGTATAGGTTTCGGTATGGAATTCCAACCAAGGGTAAGCCCTGTTGGCTGATGTTACTGCCACGGGAGGCAGTGTCTCGTCTGCGGCGGCCATGACTCCCATCCCCGGAAGGGCGGTGAGCATCAGGGCTGCCATCGTGAGCGAAGCCAGCAAACGGACGCCTGTTTTTTTGGATTTCTGTTGCATGGCGGGTACCTTACTTTCTCTTCTTGACCACGATCACACCGGCCGTGATGCCCACAGCTACCAGCATGACAGCGATCAGAATGTATATAGCCAAGGAATCATCGATTGTCTCGACAACCCCGGCACTCTCCGTCGGCCCGGACTCCTGCTCATCGGCCGTGTCGGGCACTGTTGCGGCGCTGCTGTCGGAAGCTTCGGTGGGTGTCTCGGTGGGCGCCTCGGTCTGTGCTTCTGTGGGGGGTTCCGTGGGCGCCTCGGTGGGTGTCTCAGTGGGAGCTTCAGATTGGGTCACCTCTACCTTGACATTGTCCACAGACATTTCGGCCACACGGGTAGCCCAACCAATGATGGAGGAGTCGGCCATCACCAGTGTGTCCTGTACCGTCATGAGCTCCTGCCCGTTGGCATCCAGCATGGTCACGGTCTTGAAGCAATTCTCTGTGATTTCAAGCTGAGCGTATCCCTGACCCTGCTCACCGAAATTCAGAGTGCAGATCAGGGTGTTGTCGGCATAGATGGACACCGAGGTGCCGATGTCCTCGAAACGAAGATTCAATGAGGATCCATTGCCGCAATGAGAGCCCTCAGGCATGTCGAAGGAGTGGTAATTGTTTTGGACATGTCCGGATGTTTGGGAAGTGAAAGATTTGATGTTGACATCGATCTTGTCATAGGAGGCATACACCCAGATGCCGGACAGACCGGTGGAGTTGCCGTATGCAGGATCGCCGTTGTCGCCTTCGTAGTAGGCAGATTTGTTTTGGGGAGCACGGATAAAGACGCCTGTCTGGTGCCCGCCCTGCATCTCAGCAGAGGACAGCGAGAAGATGTAGGCGCCCTTGATGCCTTCCTTGGAGTACACCTGAGTGAAAACATGAGATTTGAGAAACAGGTTTCCCTTGTCATCTTCCTTGACCCGGATGTAGCTATCGCCAATGGAATTGGCTTCTGTCTTGAAAAATTCCCCTATACTGGTGGCAGTGGCATTGACATCGTCGGCATATTCGTCAAAGTTTTCCTCAAACACCGTCACCATTTCCTCTGCGGATGTGGGAAATACAAGTCCCGACAGACACAGCGAAACAGCCGCCAAAAGGGTTATCAAACATTTCTTCCTCATAAAAACCTCTTACTTTCTGCCTGTACGCCCTGTATGAGCGGCCAGGATGATTGTTAATATGCATAAAATAATTATAGCATAAGTCGAAATATTTGTCAAGCATTTGACCGGATTATCACGGCAACAGCACGTACTTTGTTACAGTTCAGCCGGGGAACGGAGGAACCCTCAGACCCCCAAAGAACTTTCAATACATTTATTATGTATTGAATGTATCGTGATGACTTTTCCGGAAAACCGGCGTTCATGGCACCCCAAATAACCTAACGCAGTCGCGGGGCCCCTCGCCCCACTCTACAGTGGAAAAGGGAGCGTATGATAGAGGGTGGCTGAACTGTAACTGTACTTTTGTGACAGTTCACACCTCCTCCTATCTTCAAGAACTTTCAAAAAGCCGGTTCTCGGAAAAGCTACCCAACATATACATTTATCATAATGTACAAATTACAATCCAATACATTCCAGGAAAAAGTAAATGCTTTTGCCCTGCGAAATGGGCTCTTCGGCTTGACAAAGGGACAATCTGCATGATATAATGATAACAGAGTACAGATAGCGGAAGACAGAAAGGAATCAAGAATATATGTGTGGAATTGTAGGCTTTACGGGTGAGAAGCAGGCGGCTCCCATCCTGTTGGAGGGATTGGAAAAGCTGGAATACAGGGGGTATGATTCTGCCGGACTGGCGGTGCGGAACGGTCAGTCCGAGGTGGAAATCGTCAAGGCTAAGGGACGGCTTCGGGTGCTCTCTGAAATGACTAATGGAGGAGACACGCTGAAGGGCTGTTGCGGTATTGGACATACTCGCTGGGCCACTCACGGGGAACCCTCGGCGGAGAATGCCCATCCGCATGTCAGCGACGACAAAGCCGTTGTGGCGGTGCACAATGGCATCATTGAAAATTATCTGGAGCTGAAGGATAAGCTGATGAAAAACGGGTATACCTTTTATTCCCAGACCGACACTGAGGTGGCAGCCAAGCTGGTGGATTACTACTATAAAAAATACGGCGGCGGCCCGGTGGACGCCCTGGCCCGGTTCATGATGCGGGTGAGGGGGTCATACGCCCTGGCGGTCATGTTCAGGGAGTACCCGGATGAGATATATGTGGCCCGTAAAGACAGCCCCATGATCATAGGGCTTGAGGGTGGGGAAACCTTTCTGGCCTCCGATGTGCCTGCCATGCTCAAGTATACCCGGAAGGTCTACTATATCGGCAACCTGGAGATTGCGCGGCTGGAGAAAGGAAGGGTCAGCTTCTTTAACATCGACCGTGAACACGTGGACAAGGAACTGACAGAGATTAAGTGGGATGCCGAAGCTGCCGAGAAGGCGGGATTCGAGCACTTCATGATGAAGGAAATTCATGAGCAGCCAAGGGCTGTGCGGGACACATTAAACTCCGTTGTAGAGAATGGCCGGATCCGGCTGGACGGTGTGGGTCTGACAGAAGATAAGATCAAGAGCATCCGGCAGGTGTACATGGTGGCCTGCGGCTCGGCCTACCATGTGGGGGCAGCCATCCAGTATGTCATGGAGAGCACCGCTAAGCTGCCTGTGCGTGTGGAGCTGGCATCAGAATTTCGGTATCGATGCCCTCTGCTGACACCGGACACCCTGGTGATCGTGGTCAGTCAATCGGGTGAGACGGCCGACAGCCTAGCCGCTCTGCGTGAGGCCAAGCGGCTGGGGGCGCCCACCCTGGCCATTGTCAATGTGGTAGGCTCCTCCATCGCACGGGAGGCGGACAATGTCTTCTACACCCTGGCCGGGCCTGAGATTGCGGTAGCCACCACCAAGGCCTACTCCACTCAGCTTGTCGCGGGGTACCTGCTGACCGCCGAATTTGCCCGGATACGGGGCACGATCGGGGAAGAAGAGTATGCCGGTATGGTGAGGGAGCTTCTGACCCTGCCGGATAAGATCCAGCGCATTCTGGAGGACAAGGAGCGCATCCAGTGGTTCGCCTCCAAATTCTCCGGTGCCCGTGATGTCTTCTTCATTGGCCGGGGGATTGATTACGCTGTCAGCCTGGAGGGCAGTCTCAAAATGAAGGAGATCAGCTATATCCACTCCGAGGCCTACGCCGCCGGGGAGCTCAAACACGGCACCATCTCCCTTGTTGAGGACGGAACGCTGGTAATCAGTGTACTGACCCAACAGAATCTCTTTGAGAAGATGATCAGCAACATGACCGAGGTGCGAAGCCGGGGAGCCTACCTGATGGGTCTGACTACCTATGGCAACTATGCCATCGAGGACACAGCGAACTTCACGGTGTATATTCCCAGAACAGATGAGCGCTTTGCCGCCAGTCTGGCTGTCATACCCCTCCAGCTCATGGGCTACTATGTCAGCGTGGCAAAGGGCCTGGATGTGGATAAACCGCGCAACCTGGCCAAGAGTGTCACGGTGGAATGATACGTTTTTCTTGCGGGGAGGAAGCTTTCATGAAAGAAAGCTTCCTCCCCGCACCCCTCCTTCAAAGAACTTTAATAGGAAAGCATATTTTGCTATAAAGTTCTTTGGAGTCCAGAACCTTTCTTTCAAGAAAGGTTCCGGCGTTTTCCTGCGTTCTTCGGACGAACTCTCGAAAAGGCGGGTTGACTTTTTTAACAAGGCATGGTATAATAAACAAGCAGCTTTGCCGGGCGACTGCGCAATATCAGGCCGAAAGGTAGTATTGTGAGGAAAGTCCGGGCATCACAGGGCAGGATAACTGATAACATCAGCCGCGGGCAACCGCCGGAAAAGGGCAACAGAAAGAAACCGCCGGAGGCTATCTTCCGGTAAGGATGGAAAGGCGAGGTAAGAGCTCACCCGCTTCCATGGTAACATGGATTTGCTGTAAACTCTATTCGATGCAACACCGTGCAGACGATCGGGATACCGATCCGGTCGGCCCGGCCGCTCCCTTTGGGGAGGTCTGCTGGGTGGCACATGACGGGGGAAACACCGCCGTGGAGCGTTCCCGGTGACGGGACGCACAGATAGATGGTCGCCGCCCCGCAAGGGGGACAGAACCCGGCTTACAGGCAAAACTGCAAAAGGTCCGTCACACACAACACGGTGCATGACAGACCTTTTTTTATACCAAGACATGCCGCAGGAATCACGGTGCGTCGCTGCCTTCACCACGCCGCAGCTCAGCCCGGTCGGCAAGACGCTTTTTAGCACCACAGTACTTACACACAGTCAACACACCGGTGTAGGTCAACCCGTACACGGCGAAGAGCAGAAGGAACAGCGGGTATGCGCTTCGGACCGGTAGCACACCGTCCGCCGTGACATCCCACCCATGCAGGATCAATCCCGCCAGATGCCGCACACCGCCTGACACAAAGCTTTGAAAATGGAAGAGCATGGCAAACAACAGGTGAGGCACAAGGGAAGCCAGAATGCCTCCAGCGAGTACTTCGCCTGTCGAGCAGGCAGCCTCCCGATAGCCCTCCCTGTATCCTAGGAAACCGATCAGAGCCGGTACACCCAGCGTATATATCACCGCCCGCATGATAGTCAGGATCGGGTAGGGCAGTGCGACAAACTTGTCCACCAGGAAGGACAGGAGAGATTCCACCAGCATGACCACGATACAGGAGCCGAAGAAATAAAAGAAGTCAAGCAGTGCGTTCAGCCCAATATTTTTCAGTTTCATGAGCAATAGGTTCCCGTGAATTAGACCTTGTCCATCAGGTCGGACAGCATCTCATCAGAGCGTCGCTTGATGATGGCGGCATAATAGGCGATGATGATGATTTCCAATGCATTGGCCAAGCGATCTCTGGCACCGGGTACAGCCTCGGTGTAGTCCGAGATGACATCCCGGATGACAGACTTGATGGAGGAGGCGGAACAGATATCCTGCTCTATCAGTTTTTCCAGTATGCGGCAAATATAATCATACAGCACCGAGTCCCGGATGATGTCATCACTGCGGTCGTCTACACTTCCGTTGATGTAGTGAAGCAGGAAAGCGATTCTGTCCAGCTGGATGCAGGAACGCAGCATATTAATGATCAAAATGTGCGCAACCTGATCGATGTTGTACTTTTTGAGACGGGCATTTTCCACCCAACCCCTCTTGGTCCAGTTCTGAAGGGTGGAACCGTCAATGCCGGACACCTCACGGATCTGGGAGAGCATGACGCCCTCGCTGATATAGAAGACCTTGGACAGGAAGTCAAGGCCGGTCACATTGCCCATATCCGCCTTACGCAGCTTGGTTCCGGGAATCAGGGTGTCTTTGATTTCAAGATTCATATGATTATGACCATTCCTTTCTATCATAATTCGCAAATTTTGAGACGGTTCCGGCCTCTGCCGGAATGATGGTTTCTCAAACCGACAAGGCACAAAACTTCCCGCCTGAAAAGACATCAGCCTTTTCAGACTTTGACCTCCGATTATCTGAATGCGGATTTCAACCACACTTATTATATCGCACATTATATCGCACAGTCGGCTGATTGTCAATAGAAACATGAGATTGTTTTCGAATCATTTACAAATTCCGTCATATACTGTGATACATCGAATCGGAGGAGTGTGGAAGGGTATGGCAGTCAGTATATGGCGGGCAGGCGGATCTGCGGCAGCCGCGCCGCATGCGGCCCGTCCTCATCAGGGAACAATGCAGGCCGCCGGTGCGGAACGCTCAAAGCGTTGGGGGGGCCACCTGAGGGTCAGTCCGGCGGCGGTTGTCATGGGGGCAGGGATGGTACTCTGCACCATGTGGGGGCTGGATGCGGTGGGGACAGAGGATGTGGCCGCCTGCCTGCTGGCCGCTCTGTGTCATGAGGCAGGGCATCTGGTGGTGGCGGCCCTTGCCGGGGTGCATATTCGGGCGGTGACATTGGATCTGTTTGGCGCTCGTATACACCTGGACGGCCTTCTTTCCTACCGACAGGAGCTCGCGGTGGCCTGCGGCGGCCCGGCGGCCAATATTCTGACAGTAGCCTGTCTCATGCCGCTGTGGATCGGGCGAGGCGGATCTTTTCTCGGATCGTTCCTGTTTGCCTCCCTGGGGCTGGGAGAGGTTAACCTGCTTCCGGTGGCTACCTTGGACGGCGGCCGCATGCTGTCCTGTCTGCTGGCTTTGACTCTGGGCGAAAAGGCCGCTCGGCGTGGGGTAGCTGTGACCACGGGAGCGGTACTTCTTACCCTGTGGCTGCTTTCGGTATATGCCCTGCTGCGGGCGGGGAACATGTTGTCCCTGTTCATATTCACGCTCTGCCTGATGCTGAGAAGCATGGACACAGGGAGGGATCGTCAAAGTGCCTGTTGACCAAGCCGCGATCACGACCGCTGATTAGCCAAGAGGGAAAACAGCCTGGTCGGGCAAACCGTTGACAAAGCCCAGCACAGCCCCGTCACATCCCCGGTAGCCGTCCGGCACATCCCGGCCGGGAGCGCAGTGGACTGTCATCAGACATGCGTCCGGAGATACGGTCGCAGCGGGGGCCAGAAGGTCACAACGGCACAGACGTAGAAGAGTGTCGGTATGGGTCGGCCCACCGTCGGTGCTGCCGGGATCGTGAAACGTAACCGGCACAACCAGCCCGGCTGTCGGGACGGTTGACAGAGACCCATGGGCCAGGGTGTCAGGCAGAAATCCGGCCAGGGCCATGGCAGAGCAGGCACCCCCTATGACCAGTAGGCGGGGGAGCGGGTACGCCGGAGTGCCGGCGGTTTTCGGGCCGGCCTTTGCCGGATCGGTCAGGCATGCCATTGCCTGACGGATGGTTGCGTTTGCCATCAGTACAGCGGCCTCTTCGGCTCCCATGGTCAGTACCGCAAGATCAGCGTGGCTGATGTGCTCCGCCAGCCGCACCGCATCCTCCTCAAGCACCTCGAGGATGGGAGATGCGGGGGATACCACCACACCATGCTCATCAAAAACGGTTTCCTGCACCCGGGGGACTGTGTGTAGCGGAACCATCAGACACCGGAAACCCTGCTTCCCCAGCACGGTGGCCGTGTCCCGGATGGCCGACTCCCATTCCGGGTGGAGAAGGGGCAGAACGGCTACCTTGGCATGCCCTGATCCGAGGGATTTGTTCGCTGGAGTAGCAGCGGATGTCTGCCCTCCGGCGAGGGGCGGCACGCCCGTCCCCGGAGATGGGACATTGGCAACCCCGCTCTCCTCCTGAGTACCCGGACCGGGTGCATCATCCATGACGGAGGCTGCTGCTTCTTCGGGGGTGGCCGTAAAGGTCAGACCGGGCGTATCGGTGAAGCTGCCGATTTCCACACCGATCGGAGGCTCGGCGTTTGTGCCGTCATATTCGGCCAGGAAGGCCAGGCGGCGAGGTGTGGACACAGCCTGCCGCCTGGCAGGATCAAGAGCTACCCCGGCTCCGGGGTGGTCGGCCACCCATCTCTGCAAAAGGTCAAGCGGAGCGGCGCCGTCAGATACTACCGGGTACAGGGCAGTAAAGTGCGAATGGGTTTGGGCCAGACAGGATGTCATGGCCCGTAGGTCGGCCCAGTCGGGGGCGGTGTCTGGAGTGTCGGATTCTGAGAAAAGCAGGTACAGCCGCCGCCCCGGCTTTCCGGTCAGGTCTCGGGTGGCCAGTCGAGAATCCGATGAGATGACGGGGGCCCAGGCACTGACCGACAGACGGGTGCCGTCTCCCCGGATGAAGGCCGCATCCGGCATGGGCAGGCACAGTTCAGCGGAGGCCCGGTACAGCCCGCAGACGGCGGACAGCACCGTTTCCTCCGGGCGTCCGGGACAGGTGAGCGTCACCGACAGCGTGATCTCCTGCCGCCGTATGCCCCGGGCAATCAGAGCGGCCAGGGCGGCCAGTACGGTGTTGCGGGCCAGAGGGTAGGCTGTCCCATCTGTGGGGAGGACACATGCGGCCGTGGAGGTCAGCACCCCGGCATCCGGCAGGTACAGCGGGTCGCCGGCCTGCATCAGCGCCACCGCTTCCCGGCCGGCGGGGGTCAGATCATGCCCGTCAATCCTTGCCCGAGGAGCCGGGGCCGCCATCAAGTGGCGGACACCGGGAACAAGAGGCTCCTTCGGTACCGGCAGCCGGAAGGTGGACAGGTACACAGAGCCGGCGGCAAAGCGGACGAACTGGGTTCTGGCCCGCACAACCGTTTGTTCAGATTGCGTGAGGGTCAGCAGACCGTCCTCCCGGACCTCGCCGATGGGAACCGCCGTCAACCCACCCGCCCGGCAGATATCCTGGAGCGTCTGCGCCTGGGTGTACCGGATGCGGAGCAGGTAGTCGGCCCGGGGTCCGGCAGGGGCGGTCTCTGTGCCCAGCCGGCAAAAGGACAGAACAATGCTGTCCTTGGGGTTGTACCGGGGATCACGCACCGTGGCTTGCGACTCCATGGTTCCCGCCAGGGATTGTGCAGATGTGTCCGCCTGAAAGCCGGTATCAGATGGCACCGTGTTGGCGGCGGATGTGAGCATCTTGTCGGGAAAAAGCCGTTCCAGACTGATCCTGGCTCCGCCACATAGCGAAAGAATCGTCAGGGGTAGCGGGGTGCCGGTCAGAAGGAGGGCATCCGCTGCCACAGGCTCTCCTCTGTCCGGAATGCACAGAGGGATCACGGCTTCAGCCGGAGCATGCTTCACCCACACCAGCAGGTCGCCGGGCTGGGCGGGCCGACGTCTTTTTTCCGGAGGACGGGTGAAGAACAAACGGCCTTCAACGGGAAGTCCGTTTCCGCCGCTCAGCACCATCCGCTCAACGGGGCAGTCTCCCATGTGAACCGGGTTTCCGCCAGACAGGGCCGAGCTGTCGGTCAACACACGCAAAGCTCCGGTGTCGGTGGGCGTTTTGCGCTCCCCCGCATGCTCCATCCATTGGCCGGTCAGGGTCAGGATGTCGGGAACGGTGCAGGGTGTATTGTCCTCCGGATGCAACGCGTGGCGGCGGGCCATGATGTCGGCCCATACATCGGCCATCTCCGCACTGTCGGTGTACAGTTCACCGGCCGCTGCCCGCCGGGCGGCCGACCGGGTCAGCTTGTCTAATTCCGCAAAGAGACGCAGCTCCCCCACCGTGGGATCCCGGCGCTCGGTCTGGGTGTAGTATGCCTGGAGCCACCGGAACTGCCCCGCGGTCAGGCCGGTACCGAGTGTTCGGTCAAGAGCGGACAGGGCATGGGCATTCAGCTTGCAGAAGGGAACCACCTGCCGTGCATCAGGCGGGGTCTGTTGAAAAGCAGTCTGAACGGTTTGCTTATTCTCTTCCATGAGAAACTCCTCTCATTCATACATTTTTGAAACGGCAGTCAATATGTGCACCACATGAGCGGTGTTGCCTTATAACAGCGTTGCTGTCAGTACCTCCCCATCCCGTCCGATGGGCTGTACGGTCAGCTCCTTACCCCGCAGATCCACATCGCATTTGACCTTGACCTCCATGAAGTCCGGCGTGTGACCAAAGACATACCCGTCCTCCCGACTCTCAAACAGCACCCGGACGGGATCACCGGAGGCCACTGCACCATCCAGCAGACGGACACAGCTCTCGGTGGAAACCCGGGACAGGGCGGCTGCCCGTTCATGCTTGCATGCCTCAGGCACCTGATCCGGCATGACGGCAGCAGGGGTGTTCTCACGGCGGGAGTAGGGGAAGACGTGAATGTGCAGAAACCCGGCCCGGCGGGCGAAATCCAGGCTGTCCGCAAATTCTTCCTCGGTCTCTCCCGGGAACCCGACGATCATGTCGGCTGTAAACCTGACGCCGGGGATAACCGCCCGGAGGCGTTCCATGGCGGCCAGAGCCTGCTCGGCGTTGTATTTCCGTTTCATACGGGCCAGGGTGGCACTGCATCCGCTCTGCACCGACAGGTGGAAGTGGGGGGCCAGACAGCAAAGACCGGACAGACTGTCGGCAAAGGACTGCGTGATGACAGATGGGTCAAGGGAGCCCAGCCGGATGCGTCCGCCCCCCGGAATGCTGTCCACAGCCCGGAGCAGATCGCACAGCCGTTGGCGACCTCTGGCAGACACCGGATCGCCGGGCATGGGTGGCAGGTCACGGCCCCAGGAGCCGGTTTCGATGCCGGTGAGGACGATCTCCCGACAGCCGCCCCGGGTCAGGGTTTCCACCTCCCGGAGCACATCGGCCAGCGGCTTGGAGCGTACCGGACCCCGGGCATCGGGAATGGCGCAATAGGTGCACCGTGACTCACAGCCGTCTTCAATCTTGACATACGCCCGGGTTCGGGCAAAGTGGGTGATGGACATGGGCTCAAAGGCACTGCCGGTCAGGTCAGGAACCAGCACTACAGGCTGATCCGGCTTGATTCCACCGATCCGCAGGGCGGCGGCGGCTCTGACCACCTCCAGCTTGTTGCGGTTGCCTACCACACAGTCCACCCCTGGGATGGCAGCGATGGCATCGGCGTGGCTTTGCGCGGAACAGCCGGTGACAATCATGTAGGCACCCGGGTTGGCGGACAGGAGGCGGCGGATGGCCTGCCGGGCTTTGCGGTCTGACTCGGCGGTGACGGTGCAGGTGTTGACCACATACAGATCGCACACCTCATGACAGGGACGCATCTCCCAGCCATCAGAGGCCAGGGCCTCGGTCAGGGCTTCAGATTCGTACTGATTGACCTTGCAGCCCTGTGTCAGGACGGAGGCAGTATATGGGCGGGGGGTAGACATGGTACAGTGCTCCTTTGCAGCTTGTTGGAATGCTATGAAGATATTGTAGCACGCCGGAGGGAGAAAGTAAAGACGCAAAGTGTTAAAGTTTTGCAGTTTCACAAAAGAATTTACCTGCAACCCTTGAAAACGGGAGAAAAAAGGAGTATAATACAGTCGGAGTGAATGTGTACAGGCATATGCCGGGACTATATCAAAAAAGCAAGAAGGAGATACTCCCATGAGTGAATTCCATGTCATCGACCATCCCCTGATCACCCACAAGCTGTCCATTATGAGAAACAAAAAAACAGGCTCTAAGGATTTCCGGGAGCTGCTCAATGAGATCGCCATGCTGATGGGCTACGAGGTATTCCGTGACCTGCCGCTGGAGGATGTGACCATCGAGACACCCCTCACCAAAATGAAGGCCAGAATGGTTTCGGGTCGCAAGCTGGCCATCGTTCCCATTCTGCGCGCCGGGTTGGGTATGGTAGACGGACTGCAGAATCTGGTACCTGTAGCTAAGGTGGGGCACATCGGCATGTACCGTGACCCCGAGACCCATAAGCCGGTGGAGTATTACTGCAAGCTGCCTCAGGACATCGGGGAACGGCTGGTGGTGCTGGTCGACCCCATGCTGGCGACCGGCGGCTCGGCGGTGGATGCGCTGACCAAGCTCAAGGAGCACGGATGCCGGAACATCCGCTTCATGTGTCTGGTGGCCGCCCCGGAGGGGGTCAAGGCGGTGCAGGAGGCTCACCCCGATGTGGATATTTACGCCGCCGCCTTGGACGAATGCCTGAATGAGCACGCATACATCGTACCCGGCCTTGGCGACGCAGGCGACCGCATCTTCGGGACGCTGTAACAACTTTTGCAGAGGAGAGGACATGTTCCGGTGGGTGTGGCCTCCCCTTTTTGCTACACAATACAAGGTATAAAGGAGCCCCTATGCGAGTCCTCACCATCAGGAAAAACGATGCGGGACAGCGGCTGGATAAGTTCCTGACCAAGGCGGTCAGGGGATTGCCGCAGTCCCTTATGTACAAGTATATCCGTACCAAGAAAATCAAAGTCAACAGGGCCAGGGCACAACAGAATCAGCTGCTCTGCGAGGGGGACGAGGTGCAGCTGTTCATCCGGGATGAGTTTTTTGATGCTCCGTCAAAGGACACCGGGGCGTTGTCCGCTATCAGGCCTAAATTGGATATCGTGTATGAGGACGAACACATCCTCATTCTCAATAAACGGCCGGGTGTGCTGGTGCACGATGATGCCTCCGGCGGGGAGAATACCCTCATCATGCATGTGCAGGCCTACCTGTTAGACAAGGGAGAGTATGATCCGGCGGACGAGCAGTCTTTTTCCCCCGCCCTGTGTAACCGCATCGACCGCAATACAGGCGGCATGGTGCTGGCCGCCAAGACGGCCGAGGCCCTGCGGGACATGAACCGCCTCATCCGGGAGGACGAGCTGTCCAAATTTTACCTGTGCCTGGCGCACGGACATATGCCGACCCGGGCGGCCACCCTGCACGGGTATCTACGTAAAGACAGTGAGCACAATGTGGTGCGGATCGGGGACATTCCGTTCCCCGGAGGCAAGGAGATCATCACAAAGTACAGGGTCATAGATGAGAAGCTCATAGATGAGAAGCTCATAGATGAGAAGCTCATAGATGAGAAGCTCATAGATGA
>CAZQAI010000011.1:0-3055 GCA_964591305.1 uncultured Clostridium sp. | reverse complement strand
GAGGCTCATACATGAGCGGCTCATACATGAGCGGCCCATCTATGAGCCGGTCGAGGACGGAGAGATGGTGTCCCTTCTGGAGGTACAGCTGGTGACCGGGCGCACCCACCAGATCCGGGCGCATCTGGCCCATGTCGGGCATCCTTTGCTGGGTGACGGTAAGTACAGTATCAACCGGGACGATAGGCGGGCCGGATACAAATTCCAGGCACTGTACGCCTACCGCCTGCGCTTTGACATCCGGGGTGAGGGCGGCGTTCTGTCCTACCTGAGAGGGAAGACCTTCTGCATCCCGCCTGAGCACATATGGTTCACCCGGGGATTCGATCTGTCCGGCCTGGCAGGCTGGGGAAAGGAAGGATTCAAATGACCTCTGCACATGTCAGGACCGGAAAAACAGCTGGGCTTGCAGTTGGGTTTAGGGCAGGGCTTACAGCCCTGCGCCTTGGGACGGCTCCGGCTCCGGTGCGGTGGCTGCTGCTGCTGGGCGGTGCCGTCCTGACCGGCTTGACCGTTCTCTTTCCCGAGATAGGCATTTTGGAGTGGGTGGCGCTGGTTCCCTCTGCGGCCGTGATCCTCACCCTGGCCGCCGACCCTTCGGTCAAGCTGCGGCGGATGTACCTGTACGGCCTTGCCTTCTTTGAAAGCTATTACCTGGTGACGTTCCACTGGTTCCTGTATATGTACCCCTTGACAGTGGCCGGCCTGTCAAACGGTGCTTCGGCTGTGGTGGTGGTGGTGGCCTGGATAGGCCTGTCTGCCTTCCAGGCAATAGGGGCGGCCCTGATCTTTCCCCTGCTGGCTTTGTGCATCCGGGGACGGCGCCTGTCCCGGCTCCCCGTGCTCCATCCCTTCCTGCTTGCCGCTATGTGGACGGTGCTGGAGTGGTGGCAAGCCCACAGCGGCTGGTCGGGTGTACCCTGGGGCCGCCTGCCGATCGGGCAGACCGGTTTGCTGATCACCGTCGAGAGCGCGGCTTACCTGGGCTCCTACTTTATCACCTTCCTGCTCCTGTCTGTCAACGGGTTTCTTGCCTACCTGCTGCTGTATCCAGACCGCCGCCGGATGAGCGGTCTGCTTGCCGTCTGCCTGTTTGGCGGCAATCTGGCTCTGGGCGGCCTGCGGATGCTCACCTACCGGGATGAAGGGGAAACGGTACGAGTGGCAGCCATTCAAGGCAATATGTCCTCCCTTGACAAGTGGAGCGACAGCTCACTGAGCGACGCCACCCGTATTTATCAGGATCTGACCCGTCAGGCCGCCGCCGAAGGGGCAGAGCTGATTGTCTGGCCGGAGACCGCCTTGCCCACCCGGATTGACAGTGCTGATTCCATGCAGGCATTCCTGCTGGCGCTTTCCGAGGAGACAAATGCCGAAATCCTGGTGGGAGCCTTCACCGGCGGTGCAGGGGAGGAGGCTCATTCGGAGTACAATTCTGTGGTAGCCGTCCTGCCGACAGGGCACTTTTGTGACACAGTGTACAACAAGCGAAATCCGGTACCCTTCGGGGAGTTTGTGCCTTGGCGGGAGGTGGTCATGACCCTGGTGCCGCCGCTGGCTGAGATCGGCATGCTGGACAACGACCTGCTGGTAGGAGAGGAGTCGGTGGTATTTCAACTGGAGAAAGGGAAGGTGGGATCACTCATCTGCTTTGACTCCATTTACGAGCGTAACTCTTTGGAGAGTGTGGCCAATGGGGCAGAGCTCCTGGCCGTGTCCACCAATGACTCCTGGTTTCAGGACTCCCGGGGCATCTGGATGCACCACGCCCAATCCCAACTCCGGGCCATTGAGACTGGTCGATATATCGTCCGGGCGGGCAACACCGGCGTGTCCTCCGTCATCTCGCCCACCGGTCAGATTCAGGCCAGTCTGGGCCCTCTTAAGACCGGCTATGTCGTGGGGGATGTGTGCTTCAATCACACCCGCACCCTGTACTCCCTTACAGGCAATCTCTTTGTCTGGCTCTGTATTGCCTTTTGCGCCGGGTGCATTCTCTTGCGACCGGAGTACAGAAAAAAGAAGAGTGAACCGAGAAAAACAGACCGGGGAGACCGCCACAGACTGCGCCGGACATGATGACAGCCCTGCCAGGCGGTACCGCCATTGGAGTTACAGTTCAGCTGGGGAACGGAGGGAACGCACAGACCCCCCAAAGAACTTTCAATATATTTATGTATTGAATTTATCGTGATTCCTTTTTCGGAAAACCGGCGTTCATGGCACCCAATATAACCTAAACGCAGTCGCGGAGCCCCTCGCCCCACTCTACAGTGGAAAAGCGAGCGTACTATAGAGGGTGGGTGAACTGTAACCCATTGAACTGTTTACATTTATTTATTTTGTTAAATTCCCTTGACAATAGGTTTGGGGTGGTGTATAATACAATTATACAGTCGCTCTGTGCGGTTGTAAATCAGACATAGGAGATTTGATCAAATGAAGAAAACCGTTCGTATCATGGTTCTGGTTATGGCTGTCCTGACAGTCGTGCTTGTGCTGGCTTCCTGCGGCAACAAGCTGTCCGGCGATTACGCAACTGCTGTCACTACGTACTCCTTCAGCGGAAGCAAGGTCACCATCAAGGGTGTTACTGGCGAGGCTTCCGGCGAGTACGAGATCAAGGACGGCAAGATTACCATTACGCTTGACGATGTCAGCGGAGGCATCGTAGCGGATGCTATGAAGATCTATGAAGGTACTTTCGATTTTGAAGAGACCGACAACGGCATCAAAATTGCAGGTGTTGAGTACACCAAGAAGTGAGTGCCGGAAGAAGGAACCGGGAGCTCTTGCGGGCTCCCGGCTTTCTTTCTCCCCCGGCTCCCTCCTGTCTTCAAGAACTTTCAAAAAAGAACCGGTTCTCGGAAAGGCTACCTGTGTGGGCGCTTGACGCCTCTCTGCACGTACATAACGGTTACAGTTCAGCCGGGGAACGGAGGAGCCCCCGGACCCCCAAAGAACTTTCAATACATTTATGTATTGAATTTATCGTGATGACTTTTCCGGAAAACCGGCGTTCATGGCACCCAATATAACCTAAACGCAGTCGCGG
>CAZQAI010000010.1:0-19441 GCA_964591305.1 uncultured Clostridium sp. | reverse complement strand
GATGACTTTTCCGGAAAACCGGCGTTCATGGCACCCAACATAACCTAAACGCAGTTGCGGGGCCCCTCGTCCCACTCTACAGTGAAAAAGGGAGCGTACTATAGAGGGTGGCTGAACTGTAACGCCTGCGTATCGATTTCCGAATAACATTGTGAAAACGTCTTGACAACGCGTGATATGAAGTGCTGACGAGATTCATTCTCAGCATTTCCGTCAACCGTGTGAATCATGCTACAACATGCACACTATGACACATTACTTTACATGAAGGAGAAAAATGATGAAGTCCATGACACGTATGGTATCGATTATCCTTTCAGTGCTGCTCATTCTGTCGCTGACAGCTCTGTCTCTATGCGTCTTTGCAGAGGAGGAGGATGCTGACCAGCAGCCAACGGAAACCGAGGCCGAAACCAATCCTCCTGTGACTTTCGAAAAGAATTATTATTCTGAACATCTGGGACGATGAGATCATCGGCAGTATCTATACCTCCAACAGCAATCAGACCTCTTTTTCCTACTCCCCGAGGAAAGGCTGGTGCTGACCTACACAGGCAAAGAGGGCGATACAGCTGATCCTTATTTCTTCTTCCCCCTTTCCACCTACTACAAGAAGGTCAACAGCACGATCATTACGCCTGAGCAAGCCAGTTACATCGTGATCAAGCCCAACCATGACCATTGCCGAAATTGCCTTCTTCGAGGATGAGGATGTAGCCTACGCATATCTCAACCCGGTGGAGGACACCACCGAAGTGCCCACAGAGAAAGCACTGAGGCGGCTACTGAACCTGCATCTTCTGATGAAGGATGCTCTTCTGTCGCCATAACCGGTGCCGCCGTGGTTGTGTTTGGCATTGCCGCGGTCGCTGCTCTCAAGCGCAAGAAGGACTGAACCACATGGTACACAAGGAGTTCATTTAGCGCTCCGCCTCAATGAGAATTGATAAAAGCTGACCCCCTGTATCTGCCGAGACAGATTCAAGGGGTCGGCTTTTTTGTATTAAGGGGACCATGACCTGTGCGGTGTTTCCGAAAGTTCCTGCACCGCAGAGAGAGCGGCCAGATGAGCGGTAGAGAAAGCAATTTGAAGATTGAACCCGCCAGTGTAAGCGTCAACATCCAAGACTTCGCCGGCAAAGTAAAGTCCGGAACAGAGACGGGACTGCATTGTCTTGGGATTGACCTCATTCACACTGACACCGCCATGGGTCACGATGGCCTCGGCCATGGGGCGGAAACCGATCGGAGTCAGGCGAAGATCGTGTAACAGGTCAACCAGACGGTGACGTTCCACCTTGGTGATGTCATGCACCTTTTTTCGCAGGTCGATACCGGACAGGACTGCCAACGGCTCAATGGCCTTGAGGGGCAGCAGATCTCCCAGCGCATTAATAAAGTCGCGGTTGGCGTACTTACGGAAATCGGATTGAATTCTGCTGTCCAGCTCTCTGTCATCAAGTGCCGGCTTGATGTTGAGAGACAACCGATACCGCCCTTCGGTCAAATCATGCATATGAGCCGAGGCGGATAGCACCAGCGGCCCTGTTACGCCGAAATGGGTAAAGAGCAATTCGCCGAAATCCTCGTATATTATCTTATCCTGGGGCACATTCCACACCTGCAAACGCACATTTCGCAGGGACAGACCCATCATGCGACGGCAAATGTCCTCCTTGCATACCAGCGGTACCAAGGATGGAATCGGCGTCTGTATGGTGTGTCCCACCGATCTGGCCAACCGATAGCCGTTTCCGTCCGAGCCTGTCGTGGGATAGGTACACCCCCCAGTGCACAGAATCACGGTATCCGCCTCCAGACAACGGTCTCCCATACAGATAGCGGATACCACGCCGTCCTTACGCTCTATGGCGCTGACACGTCCATTGACAAACCGCACCTCGGCTTTTCGGCAGGCCTGCACCAATGCATCCGCCACATCGTCTGCGCGGTCGGAGACGGGAAAAACCCGCTTCCCACGCTCCACCTTCAGTGGCACGCTAAGGGACTCAAAGTAAGCCTTGGTATCCCCGACGTCAAAACCGCTCAGGGCGGCATACAGAAAGCGGGGGTTGGTCGGTACATTGGCCATGAATTCATCCCGTCCGCAATCGTTAGTCAGATTGCACCGCCCTTTGCCAGTAATACGTAGCTTTCTGCCCAGGCGGTTGTTCTGCTCCACCACCAAGACCTCCGTGCTCTCTGGAGATATGCCCGCCTTCCGTAAAGATCCTGCCGCGGTAGCCGCCGCCATAAGCCCGGCCGCACCGCCGCCTATGATCACAATCCGTTTCCTCATGCTCCTACTCACATTTCCCTATCCACCTGTGTTCCGCCGGCCTACCCTTGGTTCTTGTCATATACATCATACTGATCCCAGATATCCTCCAAACGATGCAGGCGTTCATTGACCTCCTGTTCCTTGGCTCGGGACACCGCCACCACCATGGCATTGATGATGCTAAGTGGCGCCACCAGCGAATCCACAAAGGAAGCCATATCGCTTTGGGCCACCAACACCTGCCCGGCTCCGACAGCGATGGGAGAATCCGGGCTGTCGGTCAGAGCCACCACCTCGGCTCCTGCCTTTTTGGCAAAGCCAACCGCGTTTATGACACGCTTGGAGTAACGGGGAAAACTGATTGCCACCATCACGTCCCCCGGCCCGATGTTCATGATCTGCTCAAACATCTCACTGCCTGACGTAGTTTCAATCAAACGCACATTGTCAAAGATCATGCGAAGATTGTAGGTCATAAAACCTGCCAATGTAAAGGCGGACCGAACTCCAATGATGTATATGGTGCGGGCTCTGACCAGAGCCTCTACCGTGCGTCTGAAGGTCTCTCTGTCGATGCCTTCCAAGGTATGCCGGATCTTGTCCATATCGGCCATCAGTACCTTTTCCAGGACATCCCCATCCCCGATCAAGTGGTTGGTCACTTCCATTCTTTGGAAGGATGTCAATCGGGTACGAATCAGCTCCTGGAGGGCCTTCTGAAATTCGGGGTAGCCAGCATATCCCAGTTCTATGACAAAACGCACGACCGTTGATTCAGACACGCTGACTTCATGGCCCAGTCTGGCGGCGGTCATGTAGGCAGCCTTGTCGTAGTGAGCCAGCAGGTAACGGGCAATCTGCCGCTGCCCTTTTGAGAAGCCGTCCATGTTCTCGTCCATGATGCGAAGAATATCCTTTTTCACTTGAATGACCATTTCCTTTCCTGTATGACTTACCCCGGTGTCATCCGATGTCTGCAGCGTAACGCGGACTTGGCCGGAGGGCGGTAACCTCTCCGGCGGCTTAACACAACGATTTGTATTATATCACAGCTTGTCCTACTTGTCAACGGCATCAATCTGTTTTCCTGCAAAGAAAATTTACGGAGGTGGCAGTTCAACTACCCCTGAAATACGCTCTCTTTATCGGGATTTGCCGGGCTGGCTCACCTTAGTGAGACAGCCCGCCCCCCATATATCTCACCGAATGGCAGGTGTATATTGGGGGCAGCTTTTCCGAGAAGCAGCTCCTTTTTGAAAGTTCTTGAAGATAGGAGGGGGTCTGGGGGAGGGAAGAAACTTCTTTCAAGAAGTTCCTTTCCTCCCCCGGTTGAACTGTAACGGCAGCAGTGATAAGCAGTGATAAACCCCTTTTGATTTTTCCTATTGCCTTGACAAAGCAACAAAATTATGCTATGATATTCCCGGAGTAAAAAGTCCTTTGGATAAAGTCGGATGACTCGCTGACAGCTACCATCCGTTCCATCATCCAAAGGCAACCTTTATTTGTCTTTTGAAGGGAGCTATGTGAATCATGAAGAAAACCACGCTGAAGAAATATGCCGATCTCCTGGCCCGCTGCGGCATATCGGTTAAAAAGGGCGACACGGTCATCATACAGGCCGGGCTGGATCAGCCGGATTTTGTATACCTGTGCGTCGAGGCATGCTACCGGGCCGGAGCGGCCAAGGTCATGGTAGACTGGTCCTACCAACCCCTGGCTAAGCTGAATGTACGCTACCAAAATCTCAAGACCCTTAGCACGGTAGATGACATTGAACTGGCTCGTCTGAAATACCGTTTGGATAAGAATCCCGCCATGCTCTACCTGCTCTCCGATGACCCGGATGGCTTGAAGGGAATCAGCCAGGAAAAGCAAGGCAAGGCCATGCAGGCCCGTTATGGCGTCATCAAGCCGTACCGTCAGGCCATGGACAACAAGTACAAGTGGTGTATCGCCGCTGTTCCCGGAAAAGCTTGGGCACAAAAGGTTTTCCCCGGCGTGCGTGCAACGGTAGCCGTAGAAAAACTGTGGCAAGCCATCCTGTTCACCAGTCGTGTCATTGACTGCAACGGAGCCGACCTGAACCCTGTGGCTGAATGGCAAAAGCACAACCAGTCCTTCCGGGCCCGGTGCGAATTCCTCAATAATCTGCACATCGCCACCCTGGAATACAAAGCCTCCAATGGCACCGATTTCAAGGTGGGGCTTATCCCTCAGGGGCTGTTCTGCGGCGGCAGTGAGCACACGCTGAGCGGGGAAAAATTCAATCCCAACATTCCCAGCGAGGAAATTTTCACCTCACCCAAAAAGGGAGAAGCCGAAGGAATCGTGTATTCATCCCTGCCTCTGTCCTATAAGGGAGAAATGATCGAGGATTTCTCTGTCCGCTTCGAGGGCGGCCGGGTGGTTGAAGTCAAGGCCGCCAAGAATCAGGCGTTGCTGGAGCAAATGGTTCATATGGACGAGGGCGCCTCCATGCTCGGCGAATGTGCTCTGGTTCCCTACACCTCCCCCATCCGGCAGAGCGGCATCACCTTTTTCGAGACGCTGTTCGATGAAAATGCTGCCTGCCACCTGGCTCTGGGCGAGGGCTTCACCAACTGCGTCAGGGACTATGACAGTTATACCCAGGAACAGCTTCACGAAATGGGCATCAATGATTCCATGATCCATGTGGATTTCATGATAGGCACCGCCGACCTGTCCATCACGGCCGTCAGTGAAGATGGCACCAGAACCGTCATCTTCCAGGACGGCGTGTGGGCCATCTGAGGCTCATTCGACCCGGCTTTTGGTTTAAATGGATACGAAAGGAAAAGCAGCCATGCCGATACATGAATACGCTTTCCGGGCTGCACAGCCCATATGGCAGAGGGGTACCAGCCATATCATGAACTGCACCATGTCTTTCTGTGCCGACATTCCCGCCGGTACCGGAGTTCGTCTGGCCGCCGCCGCCTCCTGTTCCTTTGTTCTCCTTGTCAACGGACGGTTCGTAGCTCATGGCCCGGCCCGCTGTGCCCACGGCTTCTTCCGTGTGGACGAGTACGATCTTGACGCATACCTGACAGAAAAGATCAACCGGGTGGCTGTCCGCACAGTTGGCTACAATGTCAATTCCTTCTCCTACCTGGATCAGCCCTCCTTCCTCTGCGCCGAGATCACAGAGGGTGGAAAAGTATTGGCCGCCACGGGCGTCTGCGGCTTTGATGCCTACCCGGTAAACGCCCGGATCACCAGGACCCAGCGTTACTCCTTCCAGCGCACCATGACCGAAAGCTACGAGCTGGGAGCGGGAGCCTTTGACTTTGAATACCGGTCCACAGGCTCTCCCGTCCCTGTGGAGGAAGTTGTTGCCGGTCACTTCATCTGCCGGGACATGCCGTACTCCGGGAACGAGATCCTGCGCCCGCTGGGTGTGAACCGGCGTGGGCGGTTGTCCCTGTCCGACAAGCCCGGATATTACAATTCACGCGAAATTGCAGGCATCAGCGATATTTTCTTTGGCTACCGGCCGGAAGAGCTGGACTGCGCCTCCCATGTGGAGGTCGGCCGGATCGATTACACCGAGCCGGAGGCTGTGTCTGAGTCGGCCGATACCATCCGGTTAGAAGCGGACAGATACGCAGACCTGGACATGGGATTCAATGCCACGGGTCTGTATGAGCTGGACATTCAGGCCGAAGGTGTCGGCACGCTGTACCTGACTTTTGACGAGGTGTATGTCAAGGGTCAATTGAACCCCTTCCGGATGGGCACCTCCAATATCATCACGGTGCGAGCCAAGGAAGGCGGCCATTACCATCTGACCACGGCTGAGCCGTATGTCATGCGTTACATCCGGCTGACCGCTGTGGGATGCGGCTTCACTGTGTCAGACCTTCACATCTACCATATTGCGTTTCCGGCATCCGCCATTACCGCCCGGTATACAGGCGAAGACAATGACATGAAGAAAATATACGATGCCGCTGTGGAGACCTTCCGGGCCAATACAGTGGACATATATATGGACTGTCCCTCCCGGGAGCGAGCCGGATGGCTTTGCGACAGCTTCTTTACGTCCCGTGTGGAGCGGGTACTGACCGGAGCCTCCGTTGTGGAACGGGCCTTCCTTCAGAATTTTCTGCTTCCTGACACCTTTGCTCATCTGCCCCAGGGGATGCTGCCTATGTGCTACCCCTCTGACCACAACGACCGTACCTTCATCCCCAACTGGGCCATGTGGTACGGAGTGGAATTGGGTGAATACCTGTCCCGCACCGGCGACAGGACGCTGGTGGATGAGGCAAAGGAAAGAATGTACGGTCTTGTACATTACTTTACCCCCTTTGAAAACGAATACGGCCTCTTGGAAAGGCTGGAGTCCTGGGTCTTCGTAGAGTGGTCTCAATCCAACAAGCTGGTGCAGGATGTGTCCTTTGCATCCAACATGCTGTACGCCAAAATGCTGGACACCTTCGGCTGTCTGTACAGCGACACGTCGCTTTGTGACAAGACCGCCCGGATACGGGAAGCCATCAAAGCGCTGGCCATGACAGAGTCAGGCTTCTTCTGCGACAACGCACACCGGGTGGACGGCAAGCTGATCCCGTCAGGAGAGCGCACCGAGTCCTGTCAGTATTACGCCTTCTTTTGTGATGTGGCTACCCCCGAGAGCCACCCCTGGCTATGGGAGACACTGGTAAAGGACTTCGGATATGACCGGGTTAAGAAGGGCCTGTTCCCCGAGATCTGGCCCGCCAACGCCTTCATCGGCAACTACCTACGCCTGGAGCTGTTGGACAGGTACGGCTACCGAAATGAACTGTATGACAATATCAAAGGGTATTTCTCCTACATGGCGGACAAGACCGGTACTCTGTGGGAGAATACGGGTGATTACGCCTCCTGCAACCATGGATTTGCGTCCCATGTGCTGTACTGGATGGATCACCTGGGTCTCATCGCACATACAGGAGGGAAGGAATGACGGATAGAACACAAAAACGCACCAACATCACTCAGCCTGTCCGTTTACTCCTGCGGGGCCTTGGCATATTTCTGCTCTTGTCCCTGTTATGCGTCCTGCTGTACTGGTTTTGTCTTCACCACTACAGCAATGTGGCAGAGTGGAGCGGAACCACCTCACCCAGGGAGGCCATATTGTACCAGGAACAGACCTATCATCTGGCGGCAGAGCTGGGGGCCCCCGGGGTACCCAAAACCCGATTCAAGCAGAGCGATCTGCTGGGTGAAGTCAAGCCGGGCGGCAGAGACTCCTTACAGGCGGCTGTCAAGGTATATGCCATCGAACATACGGATCAGGCATCACAGGCAGAATACCTATTACTCATCTATGAGGATAAGACCTGCTATGTATACTATCTGGACGGAGTGGATAATCCATATACGGGAGCCGAAGCAGAATCCGACAGTCAAACGCCGTAGACAATACTCAAAAATCATGAACAGCCTGGACAAAGGCAAAGCCTGGACAAAGGCAAAAAGGAAACGCACCGGACATCCGATGCGTTTCCTTTATATGAAGCACATTTCTCTGCTGCGTTGTTACCGCACTCTCTCACCCAGCGGTGTCTCGGGATCCAGGAACACAACCCGCACATTGTCCTCGCCCGAGGCCAGGATCATGCCGTTGGATTCCACGCCGCACAGGGTAGCCGGGGCCAGGTTGGCGACCACGATCAGCTTTTTCCCCACCAGGTCTTCCGGTTTGTACCATTTGGCAATGCCGGACACGACCTGTCTCTTTTCATACCCAAGATCCAGTTGGAGCTTGAGCAGCTTTTTCGCACGCGGTACAGGCTCGCAAGCCAGTATCTGAGCAGTGCGCAGCTCCACCTTCATGAAGTCGTCGATTCCGATCTGTGCGGCTCCTTCCGGCTTCCCTGCTGTTTGGGAGGATCCCTGTTCGTCAGAAGTTACATCAGCTTCTGTGGCGGAAGCCTGGGCGGCAGCCATTTGAGCGGCCCGGGCGGCTTCCCATTCAGCCAGCTTGGCCTTCTCATCGATTCGGGCAAACAGCACCCGGGATTCCTCGACCTGCACGCCGGGCTTGATCAAGCCAAAATGATCACCCACCGTATCATAAGTGCGGGCATCGGTGTGCAGCCTGTCCAGAATTTCCTCCGCTGTGGCCGGAATGAATGGCTTAAGCAGGACCGCTCCCTGGCGGATCACCTCCAAAAGGTGGTACAACACCGTGCCCAGACGCTCCCTTTTATCGGGATCCTTGGCCAGCGACCAGGGGGTCGTTTCGTCGATATACTTGTTGGCCCGGCGAAGCATGGTGAAAATGCAGTCCAGGGCATCGGCTATATGGTAGGTATCCATGTTGGCCGTCACGCCATTGTAGGCTGTCCGGCAGGCGGCCTTCAGCTCAGCGTCCAGCGTCTCCTCCTCAGGTGTTCCGGGCACGGGCGCTGCGACCACCCGGTCAAAATACTTCTTCTGCATGTCCAGCGTACGCTTGAACAGGTTGCCCAGATTATTCACCAGATCTGTGTTGTACCGATTGATGACCGACTCATACGTAATGGAACCGTCGGAACCGTACGGCATCTCGGACAAGGCATAGTAGCGCACCCCGTCCACCGTCACATGCTCGGCCAGCTCGTCGGCATAGATCACATTCCCCCGTGACTTGGACATCTTGTCGGTGCCAAAGTTGAACCAAGGGTGGCCGAAAACCTTCTTGGGCAAGGGGAGACCCAATGCCATCAAAAAAATGGGCCAATAGATGGTGTGGAAACGCAGGATGTCCTTTCCAATGACATGTACATCCGCCGGCCAGTAATGCTTGAAATGCTCGCTCTGCTCCTCATAGCTTTTGTCCGGGTCATAGCCCAGAGCATTGATATAGTTGGTCAGTGCATCCAGCCAGACATACGTCACATGCTTGGGGTCAAAGGTCACGGGAATGCCCCAGGTAAAAGAGGTGCGGGACACGCACAGATCCTGCAGACCGGCCTTAAGAAAGTTGTTGACCATTTCCTTCTTGCGGCTTTCCGGCTCGATAAAGTCAGGGTGTTCATCGATGTACGCCATCAGACGATCCACATAGTTGCTCATCTTGAAGAAGTAGGCTTCCTCGCTGGCTCTCTGAACAGGGCGGCCGCAGTCAGGGCACTTACCGTCCACCACCTGTGTTTCAGTAAAGAAGGACTCATCCGGCACACAATACCAGCCTTCATAACGGGATTTATAAATATCTCCCTGGTCATAGAATTTCTTGAATATCTTTTGTACAGCACAACAATGGGACTCATCTGTAGTACGGATAAAGTAGTCGTAACTGGTGTTCATTTTATCCCACACGCCCCGTATCTCACCAGCCACCCCATCCACATAGGCTTTGGGTGTCACGCCGGCTTGCTCGGCCAGGTTCTCGACTTTCTGTCCATGCTCATCGGTGCCGGTACAAAAGTACACATCATACCCCATTTCTCTCTTATACCTTGCGATAGCATCGGTCATGATCACCTCATAGGTGTTACCGAAATGCGGTTTCCGCGAGGCATATGCAATGGCAGTTGTGATATAAAATTTGGGCTTTTGCTGATTCATGGATGTCTCTTCCTTTCACAATCCCCCGTCCCACATATATGGGGCGGGGGGGAATCGTAGGTGCGGTTTGATTTCGAATTATTCGGTGTCAGGTGCTTCCTTGAAGAACTGAATGGAGCGGATGGTGACGCTGTCCCCTGCCGCTGCTCCATCAAGGAAGAAGCCCATCTGGGTCGCATATCCGCCGGCCCAGTATCTGGATTCCCGACTTCCCGTCATATCCAGCACAGCGGTATGCCACTCTCCATCCTCTGTCAAGGTCACAGTCTGAGACCGTGTCTTGATGGCCTTGGGCATATTGCCGCCTGCAGCCGCCACCTTCATTTCAGATGTGGAGGTTGTCTTGTATGTGATGGCAATGTACTTATATACATCTGTAGAAATACCCACCGTGGAGTTGGAATAATTGATGATGAACTTGGCATCGGAGTTAGCTGCAGTCAACACCAGTCCCTCTTCACCAAGAGCCGCGGTTACATCGCCAGAATCAGCCACCACATACTCATCAAATTCGGCCTTGACGCTCTCATCAGTGAAGTCCATCAGCAGCCATCCAAAGGTATCCTCCACAGGTACGTATGCCTCTGGAGCGGTGGTGGTATACCGGTAATTAAACCGCCCTACAGGTGCTGTATCACCGTCTGTGTACCACTGCAAGATGTCTCCCTCAGCGTCCGCGCCTGTATTGTCTGTCCACTTAAAATCAATGGTGAAATCCAGGGTATCAGCGGAAATCCCCAGCATGGTCTTGGGGACTTCGATGACCAATACATTGCCTGTAACCTTGTAGGACACCTGTCCAACCACGGTTGACTCATATCCATTTCCGGTAAACTTCTCTACATACGCCTTGTCGGCTGTAGGCGTGGTCTTGTTGATCACATACTCATAGTATTCCCAATTTTCCTCAGATTCACCCACGCTGATGTACAGGTGCATCCAATCGGCATCCGTGTAGGGAGTCAGATTGTCCACTGTTCGCACCATGAAGTACAAGTTGTCATAATCGCGGGCCACCTTGCAATCATATATATCATTGCGTCCGGAGGTGTTGGTATAGTGGAGCCGTTTGCCGGTCACGGGATCACGGTACCCATCGGCGTCCCGATCAGGCAGACCGAAATAATCGGTGTAGGTAGGTGTCACATTGGCAAACTGGCCATAACCACCATTTACATCAATCAGTTTTTCTTCGGAAGCAGGCTCTATGGCCTCGGTGCCCTTGAACTTGCGGATGTACGAGGCCAGCTGATAGTAATAATAATCCTTCAGAACACCTCTGGAGGGTTCGCAGTCACGGCTGAATTCGGCATTGAACTGATCCACATAGCAGTTATAGTAATTGCCGGTCCAGTAAGGCAGACGTAAGGCCACCCACTCATTCCAAGCCGTAACGAACACGATCTGGGGATCCACGGCCAAGGCTGTTTCCCACTGCTGGGCAAAGCAAGCTCCGTAATATAACGCATTCTCCCGCGCATCATAGCCCCGGTTTGTCCAGGTTCGTCCAATGATATTTTCCCCGCTCATGGGAGCAATCACGTGATTCACATAATCATGGTTGACAGCCACTCCCACCGTCATCTGCTCAATCTCGCCGGCTGCATTGTGGAAGTAGGCCTGAGGATACACCGACAGCCAGCCCCATTGATTGGCAGCTGTCTCGGTATCCAGGTACCCAGCCACATTGGCACGCCAGGTGAAGAATTCCTTGATCTCCGCCTGTCTTTCATTGCTGGAGCTCAGACAACTGCTGTATCCCATCAGCATGGGCTTACCGTCCAGATAGAACCACACATCCTGGTACAGCCCCTTTTCATATATGTTCGCATACAGGCTGAGCAGCTGCTCTCTTGCACCATCAGTTGCTCCAAAGGGAAGCATGAAGGATACGCAGGGTGCATCCACCCCCTGTGCTCTGGCCTCAGAAAAGACCTTCATGACCCTCAGTGCGGTATCCAGCCAGGTGAAGGAACCGTTGGTGTTGTCAAAGAAGACCACATCTACACCGGCGGCGGCCAGCAGCTCAGCCTGCTTGCGGATAACCCATTCGTCATCCCCGTCGTAATACCCGTAGATAGGCTCATCCCAGAAGTGGTACGAGTTATTATTCACGTAAATGCCCAGCTCACGCAGACGGCTTACAGGAAGAGACCAATAGTCTGCCTTGGTGTACCCGGCCTCATACAGCTTATCCAGGTTCTGTTGGTTGTTATACGCTGTCTGTCCATTTGCAAAATCGCCGTGCCATGTCCAATAGAAGCAGGCCACAATCTTATCCTGCCGCACATCTCCGGTGTCGGTATTGGTAGGCAGGACACGGCCCAATCCGTCCACTGCCACCCAAGTAGTGGGCTTGACCTCAGGTGTTTTGGTGGTGTCCACCGCACTGTTATCCAAAGCAGGGTCATAGCTCTCCCAGGTCAACTCCCGCCGGGTGGTCTCCTCCTCTGTCTCTGTCTCTGTCTCAGTCGGTGTTTCAGCATCAGTCTCCCCCGCACCGGTGGCAGAGGGTTCTGTCTCATCAGCTGTGTTCGGATTTGTTTCCGGGTCATCCGGATTCTGTTTCTCGCAGGAGACTGCGCTGAACGTCAACGCTATGAAAAACAGAACGGCCATACACCACCGCAAAATACGTGTTTTCACAGTTTTACCTCATCTTTCCATACTATCATCAAGTATATGATTGGTACCAATATCATACCATATTTTCTTCAAACACTCAAGAGGGTAACGCGGATTTTAACAGAATAGATACATTTATCATGTCTTGCTACCCGCTCCGTCTACCATGCTACGGGCAGACTCAGCGGAGCAAGGATACTCTTTACGCAAAGGGGAGGTATTCCAATCGTTCAATCAGATCAGACACACATCCCTCAGCATAAGGGCACAGAATGTAGCGGCAAAAAGGCTTGACGGACTCTAATGCATCGCAAGGACATCCTGCCACATCCGCCACACGAAGCATGGGCAAATCATTTTCGTGGTTCCCGGCGGCTACTGTGCAGGTCGGCCCTCTTCCCTCCGTCCGGAGCCGCGCGGTCAAGGCAAGGAGTCCGGCCCCCTTGTCGCACCCAGCGGTTTGCAACTCCAGGAAGCAAGGGTCAGAGGTAGTAAAAGAGAAAATGCCCTGAAATTCCTGCTCGATCACCGGTCGAACAGCCGCCAGCAAGGCCGGCTCTCCCCGCACCACCATTTTATACAGACGCAATCTGTCCAACGGCCATTGACTCATGGGAAGCATCATGGCATGTGTCCGGCGGCGGCATCCGTTCATGTCTCGCTCGACATAGGGATTGAGGTGGTCGGAGTCAGCTAAAAAACCATCCGAGGTGGATATACGTACCCCCACACGGGGGTCAAGGTCGGCGATAAAGTGAACAAAGCGACAGACACTGTCCGGATCCATCAGCGACTCGGACAACACGGTCTCGGTTGCAAAATCGTAAAGGTAGGCGCCGTTGGCCAGGATGGCCGGCACATTAAAAAGGGTGGACGCATCCGGGATGATGCGGAGCATGTCATGGTGAATGCGCCCGGTAGCGGCTGTGAAGTATCCGCCGCCTGCCTTAAAACGGGCTACTGCCTCAAGATTCCGCTCCAGGAGACATCCCTGCGGCCCCAAGAAAGTGCCGTCAAGGTCGGTAGCCAACAGCACCCCGGCAAAGGGGCGGGCCGGGTCACGGGATGGGAGAGGCATCGGTTGCGAAGTTTCTGTTTTCATACACACATCTCAGCCGGTTTCATATACCAGCCGGGAGACCTCCATCTGCCCGGGAGCCAGCCAGAGGCCGATCCGGATAAAGGCACCGTGATCCTCATAGCAGGCATCGTGATGGTCATTCATAAAATCGATGGGCTGGCCACCGTCCCATATGCGGTGTACCTTCCGGATGCCGGGATCAAGGTAAAAGGAGAACAGCCCGGATTCCCGTGGGTTGTTGTTGACCAGTACCAGGTATTCGGTGCCATCCTCGGCCACAAAACGGCTGACAATGCCGGGCAGGCCATGATCACTGACCATCTTGCGGACATGGGGCAGGTCATATGTCTTGTACAGCGGGTAATTGCCATATGCCTTGCAGAAATGCCAAGTGCCCGTGTGACGGAGGGAGTTCATCAGCGTCCCGTACCGCCTGTGAAACAGCAGCTGCACGCGGCGCAGGGCCCTGTATGTGTCCGATTCTTCCCCCAACTCATCCACCGGGGCCCCCCTGTAATTGTTGCGGCAGTCGGTTCCATACCAAAGGAACCATAAGATTCCATTACATCCGCTGGCCACCGTGGTGGAAAGTTGCCAGCGAAGGTCATCCTCACTGGGCACTCGATAACGGAAATGTCCGCAGGACAGCAGGGTATTCCAGACCTTAATGCGGTTGCGTTCTGCCGCCCCCACATAGTTGTGCAGGTTCAGAAAGTACAGGTTGGTACCCTCATCCTCTGGGTTCATCTGCCAGTAGCAATCGTAGCAAATGAGAGGGCAGCCTGACTCGGCAATGAAACGATCCATCCACTCGTCAAAATTCTGTCCGCCCAAAAGGTCGTTTTCCATTCCCATCCAATATGGGTTAAAATTGAGCAGAGGAGTCAGCTCCGGGGCTGTCTCCCGCATGACGCGGTAAGCATGTACACAAGCCTCAAACTCCTCCCGGCGCAAGGGTTCATCTCCCACAAAGAAACCCAGTGTAGCCGGATGGCGGCCAAAATCAGCATATGCTCGCTCAAAGGCCGGTCTGAAATCCTCAGGATGCCCTACAAAGCGATGGAAATCCAGATCGCTGATACACAGGAACGCCCGGATACCCTGGGCGTCCATTTCGTCCAGCATGGCGGTCATGTGGGTAGGGTCGTTCGTATCGTATGAAAAGAAGGGAGTTTGATTGCAGGTAATGCCCGCATGCTTCCATCGGGCGACCTGTGAAACAGGGGTTGAGTCAATATTGGGATAATTCCAGAAGCCAATCGGGTAATCCGCTTTGTGGTCGATCTGAGTATGCATGGTGTTTCCTCCTTGCAAAATTTGTGGGAGAACCAAATGATGGTGAAGAGGTGTTGACGTCTTATGCATAACCCGCCTCTTGGCGCAATACATCCAGCAAATGCAAAAAATTGCAAGGTGGGTCGCAGGTGAACAGCATCGGCGTTGCGGTACGGGGATGGATCAGGCGAAGCTGCCCTGCATGAAGTGCCTGGCCCGTCAGGAGCGAGGCGTGTGTCCTGCCGAATCGGGTACCGTCCCCGCCGTATAACGGGTCGCCCAGGAGCGGATGACCCAAGGCGGCCATGTGAACCCGGATCTGGTGGGTGCGGCCTGTTTCTAACTCACACTGCACATATGTGAAAGCCTGCCCCCACCGGGCCCCCAGAGGGTATCGCTCCAGCACCCGGTAGTGGGTAGTAGCGGCTCGAACTGTGGCACTTCCCTGCCCCCACGCATCACTGTCTGTGTCTGCTCCCGGGAAGACGGCCATCTTTTTCCGGTCAGCCGGATTGCGGCCGATGGGCAGATTGATCGTTCCCCTGTCCTCGCGGAGATTGCCTACGCAGACAGCGCTGTACACCCGGCTTACGGTATGCGTTTTGAGCTGCTCCGCCAGGGACAGGTGGGCCATGTCATTCTTGGCCACCACCAGAAGCCCGCTGGTATCCTTGTCAATGCGGTGGACAATGCCAGGGCGAATGACGCCGCCGATGCCGGACAAGCTGTCACCGCAATGGTATAGGAGCGCGTTGACCAGCGTGCCGGACTGGTTGCCGGGAGCCGGATGAACCACCATGCCCGCCGGTTTGTTGACCACCAGAATGTCCTCATCCTCGTACACGATATGCAGCGGTATGTTCTCCGGCTGTGCCGTGCACGCCCGGGGAGCGGGTAGGGTCACGGTCAGCCTGTCACCCGGCCGCAGACGGGTCTTTTTGTTTGCCGGAACCGATCGCCCATCTGACTCCAGCGCCACCCAGCCTTCCTCGATTAGCCGCACAGCAGCCGCGCGGGACAGCTCCGGCGCATCCTCAGTCGCCGCAAACGCATCCGGCAGGAAGGCATCCAACCGTGTGCCGGATGCGGATTCCGGTACGGTCAGAATCCATGTTTCTGCGTCAGAAACCTGTCCATCCGGGTCGGGCAAGCCGGTTTCCTCCCCGCCGGCATCAAATATCGGATGTGTGCTCATGTGTCTCTTCCGTATCCTGTTCTGTATCCGGCTTCTCTGCTATCTCTGTCCCGTTTGCCGTCCCTGTACTCTCCGCTTGCGTTGTTCCATCTGTTTCCTCCGGCGTAACGGAATCGGCATGCGGCTCGGTGGGATCACGGAGCGGCTCTGCGATCCGGTCTTTCTGCGCCTTAGCGGCTTTCCCTGCCTTGATCTCACGGCACGCTGTGATCAAAAGGGAGAGCATCAGCAAACCCGCCCCCACGCAAACAAAGGAATCCGCTACATTGAACACGGCAAAGTGGATCACACGAAAATCGATCATATCCACTACATACCCCCATGCTACCCGGTCAATCATGTTGCCTATGCCGCCGCCGATGATGAAAGCCAACGACAGACATTCCAGCTTGCTTTCCGGCTTCTTCCAGACCAGGTAAACGCCCAACAGCAGAATGGCCACAATGGATATACTCATAAAGACCCATCGGTTGTCAGCCAGCATGCCGAAAGCGGCGCCTCTGTTTTCCACATAGGTCAGATGAAAAATATCCTGGATGATGGGACAGGTATCTACCGGTTTGAGGTACAGAACGGTGAAGTACTTGGTCAGTTGGTCGGCAAACACAATGAGGGCCATCAGGACAAACCAGATAAACATATACAATCTCCTGTCATATGGGAGTTCCGAATCAAAACAAAGCATCCCAGAGGGGAGCCGACGAGGACAACCACCGCCGGCTCCACTCTCTGGGTGGGATCATGCAAGGACGAGCGGGTGTCGGTTACTCACCGAAGACGACCTTTTTGCAACGGGGACAGAGATAGGCATCGTCCACCTGAGTGCCGTCGGTGACATAAGTCCAGCACCGGTCACATTTGCAGCCGTCAGCGGGTTCTACCAACACCGACAGCCCGGAAGCTGTCTCAGTAAAGGCGCCGGCAGGGGCTGTCCCCTTGACAGCCTTGGCTGCGGAGGTAATGAAGATCAGCGGCAGCTGGTCTGCGAAGGACTCCAACAGGGCGAACTGTGCCTCATCCTCGGTGTAAACCGTGACCTTGGCATCCAAAGACTTGCCGATCATCTTGTCAGCCCGGGCCAGTTCCAAAGCCTTCATCACATCCTCCCGCAGATCGAACAGGCGGTTCCAGTGTTCACTCACTTCAGGAAAGCAAAGGCTTTCATTATAGGCAGGCATCTCGTTGAGGAAGACACTGGCAGTCTTTTCGACGGTGCTGTGGGGCATATACTTCCAAATTTCCTCGGCGGTAAAGCTGAGAATGGGAGCAATCAGGCGGCAGAGAGCGGAAACCACAGTATACATGGCCGTCTGGGCTGCCCGGCGGCCTGTTGATGTCTTGCCGTCCGTGTACAGACGATCCTTGGTGATATCCACGTATAGTTTGGAAAGGTCATTGGTGCAGAAATTGCTGACGGCGTGGGTGACGGTATGGAACTCATAGGTATCATACCCGCGGCGGCAGACTCTGACCAGCTCATTGAGGCGGGACAGCACCCACTTGTCCACATCATGCAGCGCTTGAACCGGCACGGTATCTGTGTCGGGATTGAAATCACCCAGGTTGGCCAACAGGATCCGGGCCGTGTTTCTGATCTTACGGTAGGTTTCGGACAGCTGGCGGAAGATGGCATCCGAGCAACGCACATCGGCGTGGTAGTCGCTGGAGGCCGCCCACAGCCGGACCAGATCGGCCCCGTACTTTTTGACCATATCATCGGGATCCACCCCGTTGCCCAGCGACTTATGCATGGTGCGGCCTTCGCCATCCACCACCCAGCCGTGAGTCAGCACAGTTTTATAGGGGGCGCCCTGCTCCTTGGCACCCACTGCTGTCAGCAGTGATGCCTGGAACCAGCCGCGGTACTGGTCGGCTCCTTCCAGATATACATCGGCCGGCCAGGTCATGCCCTCCTTTTCCTCCAGCACAGCAAAGTGAGAGGAACCGGAGTCAAACCATCCGTCCAGCGTGTTCAGCTCCTTTGTAAAGGACTTGCCGCCGCAGTAAGGACAGGTAAAGGCCTCCGGCAGGAGATCGGTCACCTCAGCCTCAAACCAATAGTTGGAACCATGCTCACCAAATAGGGTCGACACCCTGTCGATGGTCTCAGAGGTACAGACCGGTTTTTCGCAGTCGGCACAGTAGAAAACAGGGATAGGCAAGCCCCAATGGCGCTGACGGGAAATGCACCAGTCTGCCCTCTCACGCACCATCTGGATCATACGCTCCTCGCCCCAGGCAGGCATCCAGGTCACACGGTGGCAGGCATCCACCGCCTCCTCCTTAAAGGCCTCCACAGAACAGAACCACTGCGGGGTAGCCCGGAAGATAATGGGGCTCTTGCACCGCCAGCAATGGGGATACTCGTGGGCGATATTCTCAGAAGCAAACAGGGCGCCGCTCTCGGTCATATCCGCCAGAATGGCGGCATTGGAGTCGGCATAGTACATGCCGGCATACTTGCCCGCATCGGCGGTTTGACAACCCCGGTCATCTACCGGGACGATGATATCCATGTTATACCGTTTGAAGGTCAGATAGTCGTCAGCGCCGAAGCCGGGGGCGGTATGCACGCAGCCGGTACCGGAATCCATCGTGACATAATCAGCCATCAGCACCACGCTGTCCCGATCCAGGAAGGGATGACGGGCCTTGACAAATTCAAGCTCCTTCCCTAGGTATGTGTGCAGAATCTCACATACTTCCACGCCGCCGGCTTTCATGTTCTTGTCACACAACGTGCGGGCGGTGATATAGGCGTTGCCGTCCGATGCCTTGACCAGCACATATTCCTCAGCGGGGTTCAGGGCGATAGCCAGGTTGCCTGGCAGTGTCCAGGTCGTGGTTGTCCAGATGATAAAGTAGGTCTTATCCAGCGGAGCATAAGCGGACAGGCGTCCGTCCATGTCGTCCGCCACACGGAATTTCACGTAGATAGAGGTGCAGGGATCGGTCTGATACTCAATCTCAGCCTCGGCCAGAGCGGTCTCACACTTAGGGCACCAGTAGACAGGCTTCAGGCCCTTATAAATATAACCCTTGCGGTACATCTCCCCAAAGACCTTGACCTCCCGGGCCTCAAAGGAAGGATCCATGGTCAGATAGGGGTGCTGCCAGTCGCCGGTCACGCCCAGGCGAATGAACTGATTCCGCTGGACATCCACATACTTCTGCGCAAACTTATGGCAAGCCGAACGGAACTCAGGAATCGACATCTTACGGCGATCCAGCTTGTTCTTCTTAATGATAGCCGACTCAATGGGCATCCCATGGTTGTCCCACCCAGGCACATAGGGAACACAATACCCCTCCATCGTTTTTGACTTATTGATGAAATCCTTGAGCACCTTATTCAGCGCTGTGCCCATATGAATGTTGCCGTTGGAGAAGGGGGGGCCGTCATGAAGCAGGAAGG
>CAZQAI010000009.1:0-19692 GCA_964591305.1 uncultured Clostridium sp. | reverse complement strand
TCATACACGCCACTGATGGGATCACCTTCAAAAACAGGCACAGGCTGAGTTTCTTCCCCCTCGGTAGCCCCATCGGTTGACACAATCGTTCCGGATTCTCCGGTGCTGCTTCCGCTGTCAGCCGGATCTGATGGGTTGCCGCGGCAGGCACAAAGCGTCATCCCCAGTGTGGCAAGAAGGACGACCGGGAATAGCTTACTCAATGATTTCATTCGGTTGGGCCTCCTTAAAGTGTGGTTTCTTTTATTATTATAGCATACCTCCCCCCGTTTTTCAAGACTTTCACAATATTTTTCCCGTTTTGCTGAAAGCTCTTGGTTACAGTTCAGCCGGGGAACAGAGGAGCGCCGAAGTTTCCTTGCTCCCCAGACCTTTTCACGGCAGCTTCCTCAGACCTCTTCAAGGAAGCTACCTCCGATCTCTTCAAGGAGTTCTAACACATTTTTTTGAAAGTTCTTGGGGGTCCGGGGGCTTCTTTCAAGAAGCCCCCGGGCGTTCTCCGTTCTACGGTAAAATTGATTTCCGTGGCAACAAGTCGCCGATTGGTTGACATTTTTTATAATTTGTGCTATAATCTTGCCAATCATTCTGATGAAACGAGGTTCTTCCACTGTCATGAAGGATATAACCCGCAATCTAACCATGCTGTGCGATTTTTACGAGTTAACCATGGCCAATGGCTATTTCAAGGCCGGCATGGGTCAGCAAATCGTCTACTTTGACGTGTTCTACCGGGAAAACCCGGACGGAGGCGGTTATGCGGTAGCCGCCGGGCTGGAGCAAATTGTAGAGTATATACAGGCCCTGCACTTTGACGAGGATGACTTGGCCTTTCTGCGTTCCAAGGGCTGCTTTGATGAGGGCTTTCTGGAGTACCTGCGGCAATTCCGCTTTACAGGCGACATGTGGGCCGTGCCGGAAGGCACGTATGTCTTCCCGGGCGAACCGCTGATCACAGTGCGTGCCCCGGCCATCCAAGCGCAGTTTATCGAGACATACCTGCTCATGTGCATCAACCACCAATCTCTCATTGCCACCAAGGCATCGAGACTGGCACGGGCGTCCAAGGGACGTGCCATCAGTGAATTCGGATCCCGTCGGGCTCAGGGCGCTGATGCGGCCATCCTGGGGGCCAGAGCCGCCTATATCGGTGGGTGCGGCTCCACCGCCTGCACCATAACCGATCTGGTGTACGGCGTCCCGGCTACCGGCACCATGGCCCATTCCTGGGTGCAGATGTTTGACGACGAGCTGACCGCCTTCAAGACCTACTGTCAGACATATCCGCACAATGCCACCCTGCTTATCGACACCTACAATGTGCTGGAATCCGGTCTGCCCCATGCCATCCAGGCATTTGACGAGGTGCTCAAGCCCCTGGGCATCACCACCTGCGGCGTACGCATCGATTCGGGAGATGTCACCTACCTGACCCAGAAAATCCGCCAGCGTCTGGATGAAGCAGGCTGGACAGGCTGTAAGATCGTGGTGTCCAACTCGCTGGACGAATATATCATCCGGGAACTGATCCGGCAGGGGGCCTGCGTGGATGCCTTCGGTGTGGGGGAACGTCTGATCACGGCCAAGAGCGATCCCGTTTTCGGCGGCGTATACAAGCTGTGCGCCGTGGAGGATGCGGACGGCATCATCCACCCCAAGATCAAGATCAGCGAAAATGTGGGCAAGATCACCACACCCCATTTCAAAAAGGTCTACCGTCTCCGGGGCCGGGACACCGGCAAGGCCGAAGCGGATCTGATCTGTCTGCATGATGAAGTGGTAGATGACACCAAGCCGCTGGAGATATTCGACCCTCAGAACACCTGGAAGCGCAAGACCCTGACCAATTTCACCGCCACGGAGCTGTTGGTTCCTGTTTTCAGAAACGGCGCCCTGGTCATGCGTCTGCCGGCCCTGCAGGAAATCCGCCAACACTGCGAGGAGGAAAAGCAGGGCATGTGGGAGGAAGTACGCCGCTTTACCAACCCCCACAATTATTATGTCGACTTGTCCCAGCGGCTGTGGGACATCAAGCAGGACATGCTGAACCAGCGCTGGCATTGACCTTTGAAAGACACCCGGGCTCCGCCCCAAAAGCGCCAGAACCTTTCATGGAAGAAAGGTTCTGGACTCCAAAGGACTTTAATAGCAAGAGAATCCTTACTGAATATTCTTGTGTCTTGGCGCTTTGAAAAACGCCATGCCGGCAGGGAGAGTGCCGGAACCGCCCCAAATTCCGCGTTTACAGAAAGGGACATGGTCATACTTATGAACGATATGCAAAGGCAGGGGCAGGACGGATGCTTTCCCCGCCCCGATCCCCGGCCCTACCTGGGCAAGACGGTCACCATTGGCATTGACCGTCCTATCGGGTACACACATGAGAAAAACGGACACTGCTTCACCTACCCCATCAATTACGGGTACATTTCCGGCGTGCTGGGTGGAGACGGAGAGGAGCTGGATGTCTACCTGCTTGGCGTGCATACCCCGGTAGACAGCTACACCGGACGCATTGTGGGCATTGTCTTCCGCACCGATGACGTGGAGGACAAGCTGGTCATGGCACCGGAGGGAGTCACATATACGGCCGAGGAGATACGGGAAGCCGTCTTTTTTCAGGAGAGATACCACCGATCCTATATCGAGGTGCTGGCTTGAGTCAGTCCGGGCCGATCCAAGCAGGTTGTGACAGTCACAAAGCGGCAGGTTGTCTGTACATGAACCTGATAAAAAAGAACGCCAAGGAGCCAAACTCCCCAGCGTTCTTTTTATAAGGCCCTTTCAGTCCCGATCACAGTCATGAAAGAGTGCGGTTATCTGTCCGGTCAGGCATTACTCAAAAGACACATCTTCACCCAAGCCGATGATATCCTCAATTGTCACCTCAGTCCAGCTTGTGTCATCGGCTGCCGGAGCCGTGACAGTCTGGCCACCGTAGGTATAGGAGACAGCCAGGTCGAGGGATAACGCCATGGCATAAGAGCCGGTGACCTCATCCTCCTCGCTTGTGGACATCCCCAGCTTGCAGGTCTGGGCTACCAGTTGACCGGCCTCATCAAGCGTATACGTAATGACCATATTCTCCTCGGTAAACTGCTCCAGAGCCGCACGCAGCTCCTCCTCGGGCACCTCCAGCAGATTGCCCTCGTCATCAAACGAAGGGGTCACAAATCCCATTTCCTCCATCCAATCGGCAAATTCGGGATCAGCCAGCAGCTGGGCATATGCCTTGGTATTCAGGCCCTTCGCCGTCACAGTCACACTGCCATCCTCTGCCTGTTCAGCAGACAGCGATATAAACAGATCCGATACGCTCAGGCCTTCGCCTGCAGAGGGCACCATAGGCATCTCAATAGGGGCAGAGCCCACAACCGGCAGTGCGTGCTCCCAATCCGTCTCGCACTTCACCTTTTCCCCATCCTCGTCGCAGTACAGTACACCGTCCTTCCAGATCATGGTGCTGGTCATACCGTTGATTTCAACTGTCATGGACATGCTCATGGCACCGTCTGCCGTTACGATATTCACCTGCATACGTATTTGTAAACTTTGCGGACACACCCAGTCCGTCCGCGCAGGCCTCCCTTGCATCCACCGCCTACCGGGTCATCACCAACTGCGGCCGATGCCTATCCGTTTGTCCGGCACTGCATTTACTTTGAGACCGCCAAAAGATTGATATCCCATGCAGGCACCCCGGCACGCCGACGCAGGTACAGGGCGTGGTGGGGTGCCAGATCGTGAACAAGCAGGGGGAGGGAAAACAGGTCGGCGCTTCTATGGTAGACAGACACCAAAAGAGCCGGAGCGTACCGAGATATCAGATGACGGGAGCCGACCAGCGCCTGCGCCTCTGCCCCTTCCACATCATATTTAATATAATCCACCGCTGTGTCAGCCCCCACTGTCTCCTCCCACACCCGATCAAGAGGAGCCACCGGCACGGTGGCGGCACGTGCCTGGAGGCAGGACACCCCGGCCACAAGGGACGCATTGCGGTTGCCGGTGCCGGAAAAGGTCAGCATTCCGGTCTCTGACCAGGCGCCCTGATTGACCGGATATACCGTCGGGCCGCCCTGTCCGGAAAGGGGTGCAGTTGTTTGCCCTTCGGCATCCCGGTGGGACAGGCTGTCCGTAAAACGCACAAGGCGGCGGAAGGTGCGGGGATCCGGCTCCATGCAAACGGCCGTCTCAAGACAGGGGGCATACGTCATCAGCTCCCTGAGGCTGTCGCCGTTGTATGCGCCGAGGTCAGCCATCCGTCGGAATCGGCGAGCTTGAAGCAGGTCCTGAAAATCCGCCTCCGGCGGAGTGGCGGTCTCCAGGAGACGGGACAGGCTCCCGGACAGCCGGGACGCCACCACACCGTCAAACACCCACCGTGAGGTCTCGTCAGCCAACAAGGCTCTGGCGGCGGTGAACTCCTCCCCATGACAGTGACAAAAGTCAGCTGTAAACAGCTCCTCGCCGCACACCGGCACATCCGGAACATACAGCTCGGCAGTAGCAGCGACCTGACGGACAAGCGCCAGCACCTCCGGCCGGGAGGTGGCAAAGGCCAGCAGGACGATGAGGTTCCCTGCCCCGTACTTCTCGCAGGTCTCGGCAAAGGTCAGCACCCGCCGCCCATGAAAGGTGTGTCCCCTGACAAAGCCGTCGCTGGCAAAACAGTCCCGGACAGTAATGCCAAAGGCCCTGCATGTCTCCAAAATTTTATCCGCCCCGTTCCCCATACCATACAGCACGATGGGACGGCCCGCTCGGTCAGCCTCTTGCAGGTAGTGCCACAGGTCGGGTATCTGCTGGGTAGGTGTGAACATGGTATGACCTCCTTTCTTGTCCGGATGAATTTTTTTTAGTTCTTGAAGAGTCCAGAGAAACTTCTTTCAAGAAGTTTCTTTGGCGTTTCTTCGTTTCTTACCTTGACAAAACCCTGCTTTTTGTGTACAATATTTGTACGAAACGGTATCAGGAGGATATTGAATATGGATTGCCTTTTCTGTCAGATCATAGCCGGAGAGATTCCCTCGACCAAGGTATATGAGGACGAGCTGGTGTATGCTTTCCGTGACATCAACCCCATGACCCCGGTGCACGTGCTGATCGTCCCCAAGACGCATCTGGCCTCGGCCGATGAGATCACCCCCGAAAATTCGTCCGTGGTGGCTCACATTTTCACGGTCATTCCGAAGATTGCCGCCGCCGAAGGCCTGACCAACGGCTACCGGGTCATCACCAACTGCGGCCCCGATGCCTGTCAGTCTGTCCGACACCTGCATTTTCATCTGCTCGGCGGCCGACCCATGGCTGACAAAATGGCGTAACCGCCATGCGCTTATCAAGGCACCACCGCGCGGTTTTGACGACGCATCCGTGCCGTCAGAATTGCGCGGTGGTGTTTTATGGATCACGCATTGTCCTTTTCCTTTTTCAGCATCCCGGCGGCTGACAGAGGTACGCAGACTGTCAAAAGGGCAGCGGCCGACATCAGTCCGGTCAGCAGCCTCCTATGCCGGATCACCAACAATCTCATCGCTTTCCGCCTCCTTTTTCCGTGAGAAAATCCTATTATAGGTACCCTACATTCAATTCATATAGGTTCATATAGGTAATCGCAGTACTCCCGCTCTGTTCCTCGCTTTTTATAGCGCTTTTCACCGATGACTTCGAAGCCGATTTTTCTGACGACGGCATTAGAGGCTGCATTATCCTTGTTGACTCGGACGGTGACTTTGCTTGCACCGTGTGCTTTCGCGTACGCCACCATTCCCCCGGCCATTTCTGCCGCAAATCCGTTCCTCCAATATGTCTTATGAACACAGTAAGCAATATCGTATATCCTGCCGTCCTCACTCGGTATAAAGCTGCAAGTTCCAATCCTTTCGTGGGTATCCTTGGCTTCGGCTATTATGTAACATCATTCGTCATCCTCTGCCAGCGCTTCAATTTCCTTCAAATATGCCAGGTCAATTTCCTTCATGGCTTCATCCGGCAAATACTCTCCCATCTCCGGATCGTTCCAGATGCTGATGGCAAATCCGGCATCTTCCTTTCGAAATGAGCGTAAAAGCAGGCGTTTTGTTTCAATCGTTTCCACTTCCATTGTCATGATAACCATGTCCTTTCTGCAAATGCGGACGTTTTGAGGCGGCTCCGGTATGACATCGCCGCGGCGGCATCATGATGGGTCATAGAAGCAGCCCCGTCAGCGGATGCTCCGTGCTTCTGTGTAAAACCGCTTATCGGCGGCATGTCCCATTGAAAAGGTCTTGCGGGGCAGAGCGCCGTCAGACAGGACGGTGGGGAACAGGGCCTCCTTGGCCATACCGTCATACAGGAAGGCCAACGCCCCCGGTGCCTCTGCCAAGGCGGCAACCGTCTCCTCCCCATGGATGTAGTCAATGTGTGCGTCGGGGAGAGCCTGCCTGATGTACGCATCCAGGAAATCCTGCACGGTGCCTACGGCCAGGCCGGACACAGGATGCGCAATGCGTACACAGCCGCTCTTGACATGCGCTCCGGCCCCATACTGCCAGCGCACCGTCTGGGGCGCAGCGTCCCCATGCAGTGTGTCGGCATAAGCTTCAAAAGCAGCCGCCATCCGGGCGGGATCCACTCCAAAGGCCACCCGGTAGATAGGCTCAAAATTCAGGGACTGATCGTAAAGGTTGACCACCTCTACCAGCGCATACCGGGCCGGGTGTGTCATAGCCCGGTCAGGCCCCAGCTCTGCCTTGATCTCCTCATAGCAGGCCTTGGCTGCCGCCAGAGAATGGTTGCCGTCTCCCACTGCAAACAGCAGGGGGGCCAGACCGGCTTTCCCGTACCGCTTCTCCATCGCCTCGGGGGTAATGAGCGCCTGCATGGCCGTCAGGATACGCCCCTGCATGCGGTCATCCAGGAAATACCCCTTGACATGCCCGCTGTTGGCCATCAGGTCATGATCGTAAGCCACCGACAGGGTGTCTGCCATGGCGGTCAGCGGCTCAATGACGGTTCTATCCCTGTCATCCATGAGCAGCATGACATGAGGCAGCTCCAGCGCGGCGTCCCGCCGGATGGTCATGCGGGCCGGGATACGCTCGGCAACCGTCTGTTCGGTCGCCCGGATGAGGCTCTCTGCCCCACGGCGGTAGTCGTATGCCTCCAGATCCACAAGGCCTACCAGCCCCCACCGGACACCTCCGTCCGCCAGCGTCCGCCGCACCAGGATCATGCAGTCCGGGTGAGTCTTGAGAACATCCCGCAGGTAAGTCTCCATAGCCGCATGAATGTCCGGTGTGCGTTGTCCGGCCTCCTTCAGATACACCTCCGGCAGAATCAGCCGCAGGGTGGAGGGACTCTCTCCCACCAGGTTGTCAGCCGCCTCCCAGTAGGCGGGCTCACTGGTATATTGATCGCAAGCCACGCAGGACCAGCGGGTGCCGTTTGTCACGGAAAAGTCCGGCAAGAGAATGGTGGCCGGGTAAAAGCAGGGGGTGGGTGTCATGGTGAAGCATACTCCTTTTTTTCTGATTGTTCCCATTATACTCTATTCCACGCCCTTTTGCAAGAGGAAAAACATTTTTTTTGAGGCACAAATACATCCGGGTCGCTACAGCTCAGCTCCCCTCATGTACGCTCCCTTTTCCACTGTAGAGTGGGGCGAGGGGCCCCGCGACTGCGTTTATGTTATGTTGGGTGCCATGAACGCCGGTTTTCCGGAAAAGTCATCACGATACATTCAATACATAAATATAATACATAAATATATTGAAGGTTCTTTGGGGGTCTGAGGGCTCCTCCGTTCCCCGGCTGAACTGTAACGTTTGGGGTGCCTGTATTCTTTGAAATTTTACACATTGTGCGATTCTTGTTCATTTTATTGTGCTATAATGTACCATAATTTTGTTCATGCTGATCTGAAAGGTGTGATGTATGTATGATGCCTCCCGGCTCCCCACCCGGTTCTCCTTTCCAATACGACAAGGTGGCCCCGCCTAAAAATCTGCCGGATGTCCCCCGCTACTTAAAGGAGCTACTGGGCGGCTTCTTTTCCCGTATGGTGTACATTTTCAGACTGGTCTGGAAGACAGGCCCTTGGATCCTCATAACCATGATGCTGATCGCCCTGTTTCAGGGAATCATGCCTGTGGTCGGCTCCTTGATTTCCAAGTCTGTTCTCAATGAAATGCAGGCGGGCTACGGCCTCTTTGGAGACGGAGTCGGCGCATTTCTGGGCAGCACTGTCTTTTTTCTCCTTGTTTTCCTTTTTGTTTACAACATCCTGAACAGTGTCGTATCCACCCTGAAAAACACTGTCACCCGCATCGCCGGGGAGCTGGTTGTGCGTACAGTCAAGCTGGAAATCATGAACAAAGCCAAGGATCTGGACCTGCAATCCTTTGATTCGCCGGCCTTTTACGAAAAGCTGGAAAATGCCAATCGGGAGGCAGGCAACCGACCCCTTCAGATCCTGTCCTCCACTTTTTCTGTCATCAGTACGGTCATCACGCTGGTCTCCTACATCGTCATTCTGGCTTCCGTGCTCTGGTGGGCGGCTTTGGTGGTGATGGTTGTGTCGGTCCCTTCGGCCATTATCAATTTTCATTACCGCCGCAAGAATTTTCAGTACATGCGCCGTAAATCCCGGGATCGCCGTCAGATGTCCTATTACTCCGACCTGCTGGTCAATAAGGACATGGTCAAGGAAATCCGCATGTTTGACCTGGCCGACACCTTTATCGGGCGCTACAAACAGGTCTTTACGCGCTACTATGCAGGTATCCGCGCCCTCATCTGGAAGGAAAACGCCTGGCATGTCGGCATCACATTGCTGTCGTCGGTGGTCAATTGTGCCTTCTTTGCCTACTTTGCCTACCTTGTGGTAACCGGAAAGAGCCAGCTTGGCGATTACACCCTTTATACTGGCGCATTGACCAGCGTGGCTACCCAGGTTGCCTCTCTCATCAGTGTCTCCGCCACCATTTACGAAGGCACGCTGTTCATCGACAATCTGACCTCCTTTCTCAAGGAGCCCAAAACAGTGGTACCGGTGCTGTCTCCCGGACAGGCTGCCGGAGGGCCTCGGCCTGTAGCACACGGCACGGCTCACACCATCGTGTTTGAGCATGTGAGCTTTTGCTATCCCGGCACCCGGCAACAGGTGCTGCATGACATCAACCTGACCATCCGGCCCGGCGAAACGCTGGTGCTGGTGGGCCTGAACGGAGCGGGCAAAACCACCCTGCTCAAACTGCTGACCCGGCTGTACGATCCCACAGAAGGACGCATTCTGCTGGACGGATACGATCTGAAGGAATACGATGTCACTGACCTGTACCGCATGTTCGGCATCATATTTCAGGATTTCGGCAAGTACGCGGTGTCAGTCACCGAGAACATCCACTTCGGAGATGTACACCGGACGGTATCGGAAACCGAGATCCGAAAGGCAGCCAGGGAAGCCAATGCCGAAGCGTTTATCGAGCATCTGCCCGGCGGCTATGATACCCCGCTCATGCGTATCTTTGAAGAGGAAGGCATTGAACTGTCCATCGGTCAGTGGCAGAAGCTGGCAGTTGCCCGCGCTTTTTACAGTGAATCGGATGTGTTGATTCTGGACGAGCCCACTGCTTCCCTGGACCCTATGGCCGAGCAGGAGATATTCAATCAGTTTGACCGTTTGCGTCAAGACAAGACCACGATCTTTGTCTCGCACCGCCTGTCCAGTGCAACAGTGGCCTCTAAGATCGCCGTGCTGGAGTACGGCCGGCTGATTGAGGAAGGCGACCATAAAACCCTGATGGCACGGAAGGGGCGGTACTTCGAGCTGTTCACCACCCAGGCCAAGCGGTATATGACCGACAGTCAGGAGGCCGCACCCGGCCCGGGAGACCCCAAAGGCCCGGGAAGAGCTCCGGATGCACCTTGCGGTGACCGTCCCATGCGGAAAAGGCCCCGCCCGTCCGGAGATGCATATACTGCTGAGGAAAACCCGTAAGCGGCATGCGTGCCAATACAGCTGTGGGCGGCATACATCCAACCCTTCAGGGGAGCCTGAACTTATAAAGCAAGACCAACGAGAAAGAAGGAACACAGATATGTCTATCAAGGTTGTCAAATTCGGCGGCAGTTCCCTGGCGGATGCCGACCATTTCCGGCAGGTAGCCCGGATCATCCGGGACGATCCCGCCCGGCGGTATGTCATCCCGTCGGCCCCCGGCAAACGCATTCAGGGGGACGCCAAGGTTACAGACCTGCTTTATACCTGTTACGGTTTGATCCGTGCCCGGGAGCCCCAGAGTGTCATCGATGCGGCCTATTCCGAGATCACAGACCGGTACAACAGCATCATCGCCGACCTGGGTCTGTCCTTTGATCTGTCGGGCGAGCTGGAATATGTCAAGAACGCCATGTTCCATGCCTCAGGCCGGGATTATGCCGCCAGCCGGGGTGAGTATCTCAATGCCATGATCTTGGCTAAATATCTGAAATTTGATTTTATCGATGCGGAAAATGTCATCTACTTCAAGGACGACGGCACCCTGGATGAGGAGACGACCAACCGGGCACTGGAGATCGAGCTGGCTCAGCATACCCATGCGGTCATTCCCGGTTTTTACGGTGTCATGCCCAACGGAACCATCAAAACCTTCTCCCGGGGTGGATCGGACATCACAGGCTCCATCGTAGCCCGGGCAGCGAAAGCGGATCTGTATGAGAACTGGACGGATGTGTCGGGCTTCATGATGGCCGATCCCCGCATCGTCCAGAATCCTCACATCATTAAGGAAATCACCTATCGGGAGCTGCGGGAGCTGTCCTACATGGGCGCCACAGTACTGCATGAGGATGCCGTGTTCCCGGTACGCACAGCCGGCATCCCCATCAACATCCGCAACACCAACCGCCCCTCCGATCCCGGCACCATGATTGTCTCCCATCCCTCCGGCTACGACACCGAGAAGGTCATCACCGGCATCGCAGGCAAGAAGGGCTTTTCCGTGCTGACCATCGAGAAGGATATGATGAACTCCGAGGTAGGATTCGGCCGCCGGGTGTTGGAGGTATTTGAGGAAAACGATATTTCGTTTGAACACCTTCCTTCCGGTATCGACACCATGAGTGTGGTGGTAGCCTCCCCCGTGCTGGAGGGCCGCCGGGATCGGCTGATGCAGTCGGTAGCCCGGACGGTGCGTCCCGACAGCGTCTTCATCGAGGACAGTCTTGCCTTGGTGGCCGTGGTGGGACGAGGCATGATCAAGGCAAAGGGTACCGCCGCCCGTGTCTGCGATGCGCTGGCCAGGGCCGGCATCAACATCCGCATGATCGATCAGGGCTCCTCTGAGCTGAATATCATTGTCGGAGTGAGTGAGGATGAATACGAGGCCGCCATCAAGGCAATATATGAAGAATTTGTAAAATGATAAAGGAGCATCCCTGCCATGGTTAATCCCGTTTTGGGCAGTGTCTCTCCAAGCATACATCACCATACCGCGAAAGCCGCAGGTCATCTGACGACCTGCGGCTTTTGCGATACGCGGCAAACGGATCTCTACCCGCAACGCGGACATGATCTGTGATACCTGCGTCGGACCGGCTGACCGTCACGATCATGTCTGTGTCATCCAGACCGAGGATCCGTCGGTGTAGAAGGTAATCCGGCCGTCGTAGGTATAGTAGCGTCCGGCGCCAATGGCCCGCATTTTGGTGTTGACAGCCCCTGCCACATCCGAGGCACTGCCGGTACAGACCACGCAGTATCGGGGCATCAGCGTACCCAAGGCTGTCAGAAGGCCCTTGTCATCCGAGCGACCGTGATGGGGAACCTTGATCAAAGTATAGGTGGAAAAGCCTTTGTCCACGCACAGCGGCAGGAATTCCTCCATCCGCTCCCCCTCGGCGTCGCCTGTCAGCAGCAGCGTGATCTGGCCGAAGGTCACCGAGGTGATCAGGGAAAAATTGTTTTCCTCATTGTTTTTATTGTCCTCATCTGCCCCCAGACTCTGCCCCGGCTCGTATCCGGTCATGGCAGTGGAATTGATCCATACCCTTCCATATCCGAGATCAATGTCCTCATCGGCCTCGAACATACGGTGAACCCGGGTCCGACAGTCTTCATCCTCCAGCTGAGCCATCATGCTGCGGTACAGGTTGGACTCCCGTACATAATCAGGCATGTACATCTCTGTCACCGGATAGTCAGCCAGCAGGCGGGCGGCCGACCCGATATGGTCGTTGTCAAAGTGGGTGATGATCAGGTAATCGATGGACGTAATGCCATACCCGTCAAGGCAGGCAGCAATTGCCTCATAATCATCCTTATCCGCCGTGTCGATCAGCATGACAATCTCATCCATGCGGACAAGGATGCAATCCGATGCGCCGGTATTCAGAAAATCCACATATAGGCGGTGTTCGGCATTCTCCAGCGGATCGGTTCCCGAGAGAGTCAGATGCCCGGTATCAGGGGACGGAAGGCCGGACTCCGCTGTAGGCGGCTCTGTCCCCAGAACCAACGGGCCGCCCGGAGTTCCGACGGTGCCGTCCGGATTCAGCACCTCGTCCGAGCAGGAAGAAAAAAACGCAGCCAAAAGGGCCATAAGAAGCAGGCATACCGTAGCTCCGGCACAATGTATATGGTGCGAAAAAGCAGATTGGTTCATGAGTTGTCATCCTCCCTGGTATATGTTCGTGCAGTTGGTTCCATCCCGGCCGGTATCCCCAGCTGGGCAAACGCATTCACACGCCCATTATTTTGGTAGTATAGCACAAAATTGTGGCCTCCATGCGCATAATTCGTGAACATTCAGGAAAATTTACAGACAGGTTATAGAATTTTCCTTCGGGGTAGGGAAGGAACGTCTTGAGAGAATTCCCATAGGGGTGGCGATCCGCCATTCCCCGGCTGAGCTGTAGCGTTTTCGTCCCTTTTGAGAATTTTTTTCGTGAAACCTCTTTACAAATCGGGAAATTTATGTTATAATAATTCCATTCAAAGAAAAAAGGAGCGCATCATGGAAGAAACCTATCTGGAGCGGATCAAAAAGCTGAAAAGTGCACAGAAAATCACCAACGATAAATTGTCCGACATGACGGGCATTCCTCTGGGCACCCTGTCCAAGCTGTTGGCGGGAATCAACGACTCCCCCAAGCTTTCCAACATAGTGGCTATCTCCCAGGCTCTGGGCTGCTCCCTTGACTGGCTGATCAGCGGTGTGCCTGAGAACACCCATAACTATACCCTTTCGGACGAAGAAATCGCACTGATCGAGGACTATCGTCTGCTGGATGCCTATGGGCGGATCCTGACGGCCGCCGTTATAGAGAAAGAAAGGGATCGTGCCGCCCAGCAAAAGGCTGCCGAGGCACTGACCCTTCACGAGGCTGTCCGAGGCAGGGGATCCCGAACGGCAAACAGCCTGGGACGTGCCCCCGGACGGAATGCAAGATCCCGCCATACCGCCTACCTGACCGATATGGGCGACGGCGCCACATCCGCCGGAGTACGTATCGAGGCGGAATCGGGCGTGCCCGCCGGAATGGGCGTGGCCGCTCTCCTGTCAGAGAGTGCCGCTACCTCATATCGGTATAAGCCGATGGCAGCGTCGTCCCCCCTCTCCACCCAGGAGAACCCCAGCGTTCCGGCCTATCAGACGGCCGTCACGCAACCGCCTGTCGGACAATTGGCTGCCGGGCCTTTCACTGCCGGTTCGGCAGCCGTCATGCGCTCGGTGCAGGAACCCGCGTTCCCCTCTGACAGTGTGCACCTGGTACCGCCTGATCGACGTGCCGGGAATCTGCCGGCCGGACTCCGCCGCCGCCAGATCCCCCTGTACGACCTGCCGGTGTCGGCCGGTGTCGGCGAGTTCCTGTCCGACAATACACGGACAGACATCACCATTCCGGACAGCGACCGCACGTCGGAGGCTGATTACGCCCTGCGGATTTCAGGCGATAGCATGGAACCGCGCTACCACTCAGGAGACGTTCTCCTGATTCAGACCGCCGAGTCCGTAGAGGAAGGCGAGCTGGGAATCTTCGTGCTGGACGGCTCCGGCTACTTCAAGAAGTACGGCGGAGACCGCCTGCTCTCCCTCAACCCCCACTACGCCCCCATCCTGCTCAAGGATTTCACCGAGGTCTCCTGCTGCGGCCGTGTGGTCGGCAAGCTCAAGCGAAAGTAGGCTTCGGGCTGCTATCGCCAATAGCGAAAATGGGTGATCGCCAATAGCCAGAATGATCGGTCGGCATCCTTTTCCCTCTCCGATTCCACTGTCGGCGGTGCCGCTATCACGGTAGGTGAGGCTGTCAGCCATGCCATCGCCGAAGGAGACAGCGGCACCCTCTGCCTTCCGTGAGGAAGAATCGCAGGCTTATGACCCTGCTACTCCCCTTTCGACGCCAAAAGCCATGTCAAGAGCACGAGCCAGCAGGATGCATGTCATCTCCACCACCCGATCACAGTCCCGCGGAGAGACGATAAAGCTCCGCCCATTCTCCAGCACCTGGCGAAGACCGTCATGCTCTCCGAGAGGAGCCCCGCCCACATGCAGACCGGCCTGTTCCAACGCATCCAGCACCAGGGTGGACGAATCCACTACAGTCGGCACCCCTAACGCCATGACAGGACAGCCTACTGTGTGCTCATCGATCGCCAGGCGGCGGTTGCCGATACCCGCCCCCGGCGAGATGCCACGGTCGGACAACTGCACTGTGGAGGTCAGCCGGGCGCAGCTGCGGGCGGCCAAGGCATCCACCGCCACCACCAGTTCAGCCCCCACAGTCAGGGCCGCCTCCCGCACAAGCTCGGCTGCCTCAATGCCTGTCTGTCCCAACACACCGGGCATAAGTGCCGACACCTCACAGCACCCCAATGCCCGGTACAGCGCGGCTTCGCATGTCTTCAGATGCCGGGTCACGCTCAATCGGCTGACCGTCCCCGGCCCGATGGCGTCCGGCGTGATGTCCGCATTGCCCAGACCTACCACCAATACCCGCAGTTCCGGTCCCGGAGTTCGTCCCGTCATCAGGCCGGCCAACGCTTCCAGCTCGTCGGCCAGCAGACGACCCAGCGGGGTCAACGACTCCTCGCTCCATGCAGTCAGACAACCGCATGACACCGTGACATACCGACCGCCTTCACATTCCCGACTCCTTGTCACCTCTACCGGGGTGTCTCCCAGCATGACCGTCCGGCTGCGGCTTTCCACGCACGGACGCCCCGCTTCGCAGGCAAGATCGGTGCGTACCTGACATGCCCCCGCCGCGGGCTTTTTGTCTGCTTGCTGCTGACTGTCTGCCATATGTTGATATACCTCTCTCACATGCCAAAATAAGATCCCATTCTGCCTTCTCTTGAAACGCCATCCTGATTGTAGGCAGCATAAACGGGGCTTATTCATCCGCTTTGCACTTCGGGAGAAAATGACAAGGACATTTTGCACAGTTTTTACGCCGCGGCATTGTGCAAGTGTCCGAAACTGAAAAAACAAACGATTACCTTATTGATTCAAATCGGATTGTATGGTATAATACAGCGAGAAAACTGTGCGGTTGCTGCGGCATCCGTATCACGAGGAGGAAAATAATACCATGATGAAGCGTATTTCAGCCCTGCTTCTTTGTGCCGTAACTCTGATAGGCTGTCTGACAGGCTGTCAAAGCAAGGATGACGAGGATAAAGGCCAATACATCACGGCCTATCTGACTAATAATATCTATGACCTTGACCCCGCCAAAGCGTACACCAACGATGCCTTGGCCAACATTGTCGGTCTTATGTTTGACACCCTCTTCAAGCTGGACGACAAGGGAAAAGTGCAGAAGTCCCTGGTGAAGAAATACTGGTTCGATGAGGATCCGAACAGCGATGAGTACCTCATGTATCTGCGCCTGAAGGATACCAACTGGTCTGACGGCACAGCTGTGTCTGCCAACGATGTGGTGTATGCCTTCAAACGCCAGTTGGAAGTGGACGCTTCCTATGCGTCAGCCTCCCTTCTGTTCGATATCAAGAACGCCCGGGCCGCCAAGGAAGGCGATGTCTCCATCGATGATGTGGGTATTTATGCGGCTGAAACCACTCTGGTGGAGATCCGTTTTGAGCAGACGATCGATTATGACCAGTTCATGCTCAACCTGACCAGTCTGGCCCTGGCCCCTGTCCGCAGTGATATCGCGGCCAAGAGCGATGACTGGGCTAAAAAGTCCGGTACGATGGTGTGTAGCGGTCCTTTCAAGCTTTCCCGTATCAATTTCAAAGAAGACAATACCGTCAAGTATGAGGACCTGAACTGGAGTGAAAAGGAATCTACGGCCAACGGCGATGATGTCGTGACCGGAAAGACGCCCGAGGATGCCCGTTCCTATGCCGAAAAGACCATCACCGATTTTGTCATTGAGCGTAACGCTTACTATTACCGTGACTCCGAAAAGGATGAGGCTTTGGATGTCACCGTCAAGCCTTACCGGATCTGCGTAGACTGCTCCCTCACCGACGAGCAGCTTGTGGAGATGTATGAGCAGGGAGTGGTTACATACATCGGCGATATTCCGTTATCCCTGCGTACCAATGACACCATTAAGAAAAACGTGGATGTATCCGAGTATTCTATGTCCACCAGCTCTGTTTACCTCAACGAGAACGCCATGATTGATGACGGCACAGAAGCAGGCACTGCGCTCTTCGCCAACGAAAAGGTGCGGCAGGCTCTGTCCATGGCAATCGACCGGCAGGCCTTGGCGGATACTGTGGTGTATGCCGACGCAGCCACCGGCCTGATCCCCACCGGCGTGTTTGAAACCGGCTCCGACCGCAAGAAGTCCTTCCGAGATGCCTGCGATACCGAGTACACCTACCTGTCCACCGATGTGAATGCCGCCAAATCTCTGCTTTCAGAGGCAGGCATTACCCCTTCCAAATACTCCTTCACCCTGACTTATGCCGCTTACGATGAGGTACACACCGCCCTGGCCGAAGCCATTGCCAATGCTTGGTCTGAGCTTGGCTTCCATGTGACGCTCAGGAAACGTGGCACCATTGTGAACAACGACTACTATAAGTATACCGACTCCGTGCCCGAGGATCTATGCGACGATCTGTACAGTGAGGATCTACGCACCGGCGCCTATGAGGCAATCCTCTTTGACTATGTGGCTTACTCTCCAGACCCCTACGGTGTGTTGGCTCCCTTTGCCAAAGCCTTCTCCGGTATGGGTATGGACATGTCCGTTCCGGGCGAATATGAGCTGACCCCTCACCTCACCGGCTATGACAGTGAGGCATACAATGCCTTGATGGAGGACATTTTTGCCGAGAAAGACATTGCCAAACGTGCCGACAAACTGCGGGAGGCCGAGGGTCTTCTGATGAATGATTTGCCTGTCATTCCTCTGATCTTCAACAAAACGGCCACTGTGACCGGCTCCAAGCTCAAAGGCCTGGATTCCAGCTACTATGTGGCATCCTACTTCACCAAGGCCAAAATCAGCAACTACGAAAAGTATCTGGCCGCCGGCAAGGCATACCTCAACGAGCATTTCTCCGAAATGAAGTTCACTGAGGCTACCGATTGCACATACAAGGATTTCGAGGTCTTCAAGACCGCCAACACCGTGTATGCCCAATTCTACCTGGATGAAAAGGAAACCAACACGCAATAGTAGGCAAAACTCCTCCCCGGTTACACGGGGAGGAGTTTTTGTTTCCGTTCCGCCTGGTCCGATCTCTGCACTCCTTGGCATTTGCTACGCGAAAAGGGTATTCAGGACAGCGTAGAATGATATCATATCTTTCCTGTGCAGTGCATACAATCTACTGAAAAATCTGATATGTGCAAAGGAGACCTTATATGACCAACCAAACCATGCCCATGTCGCCAACAGAGCAGGCTCCGGGCGGCGGCAGCATACAGATTCCACTGGGAGAGAAGATCCTGACCGCCGAAGTCAACGGTGACTACTCCCTGCCCGATTATCAGCCCGAGATCAAACGCCTCTTGCGGATCACCGCCTCCGTCCTGCCGCCTGCTCGGTATGCGGCAAGTGGGAACATTGATCTCAGCGGTACCGTGGATTACTTTGTGCTGTATATGGGCAACGACGACAGACTGTATTGCGCCCCCCTGTCGGCGGAATACAGTCTTGCCGTGCCCCTTGTAGGCAATTCCGATGCCGTGCAGGCCGCCTCTGAGCCGTTGGTCTGTACCTGCGACATCACACCCGAGAGCACTACCGGGCGTGTCACCGCTCCCAGAAAGCTGAATATCCGCTGCCGTCTCAAGGCCCGGGCCGGTGTGCTGGGAGAGGTCAGCCTGCGCAGTGATGAGGAGAGCGGTCTGGTTCCCGGCTCGGTGGAGCGCTTGAGCGAGCAAGCTGAGGTAGGACGTCTTGTACAGGGGCTGGGCGATGTCCTCTCCTTGCAGGATGACATGATTCTGCCACCTGCCGAAGGCGAAGTAAGGGTGATCTGTGCCGAAGGTCAGGTTATGGTCACCGAAGCCGATGTCGGCAACGACATGGTAAACTGCCGGGGTGAGGTCACACTCAAGCTGACACTCTGTTCCGCCGAAGCCACACCATCCCCCGACCCGAACTCCGACGGACAGGGGGCCGACGGCCTGGCAGCCCTCGCGCTCCCACAAGTCGTGTACAGAAAGGTGCCCTTTTCTCAAACGGTTGAGCTTGCAGGTATCGTGCCAGGCAGCGAATGCTGCGCCTTCGGAGTATGCTCCGAACTGAGTGTACAGGTCGAGGAAGGACATCTGCATACCGATCTGGGTGTGGTGCTGGAGGTGCTGGCTCAATGCAACCAGACAGTTTCCTACACACGGGATCTTTATTCCACCCGCTCCGAAAGTACCTGCCGGTATGTCACCTATACGCCCGGGAAAGCAATTCGTTGTCTGAACGGAAATTTCACCATGAGCGACTCACTGGCGTTGTCCGATGCAGGCCTTGATCCCTCTGTACGGATTGCCGATATCACAGCCTTCGCCACCCCGGAGGACGTGATCTGCGACAAGGGCCGATACATTCTGACCGGAACATGTAAATGCCAGCTGCTGCTCAGCCGCGGTGGTGAATACAGCAGCACCGAGCTTTCCTTCCCCTTCCGATATGAAACAGATACCACCACAAGAGCCGCATCCGCCGACGGTATAGTCCAAGCGGATTCACCTGTATTTGACGGTCATGTGACCGTTGTGAATTGCCGGGCCCGCATGGATGGAGAGCGAGTGGGTGTGGATGCGGAACTGGCGGTCTGTCTGCGTCTGGCCGAGAAGCAGCCGCTGACGGCTCTGTCGGGAATGGACTTTGGCCCCGACCTGACACGCCGCCGGGGGGAGTATGTCATTTGCTTCCCCGCCCCGGCAGACACGCTCTGGTCGGTTGGCAAACGCTACCACGCTCCGCTGGCTGCCTTAGCTGCCGCAAACTCTCTGCCGGCCGGATCCTCACCGGATCTGCCGGAAACACTGCATGACGTCAAGTATCTGATTGTCTAACGGATTCTTAAGGCACCACTGCACAACGCACAGCCGCACATTGTGCGATGGTGCCTTACCTCTTGTTTGTTGCAGCCAATACGCGTGACGGCTCAGCGCTTGAGATGGTTCCTTCCTTCCCCGGCTGAACTGTAACCCTTTTTCGTTACAGTTCAGCCGGGGAACGGAGGAACGCACAGACCCCCAAAGAACTTTCAAT
>CAZQAI010000008.1:0-20096 GCA_964591305.1 uncultured Clostridium sp. | reverse complement strand
GCCCCACTCTACAGTGGAAAAGGAAGCGTACTATAGAGGGTGGCTGAACTGTAACCAAAAGTGAGTGCGTTTGCCTTATATGTATTTCAGTACCCTATTGACTTTCAGGCACAAATCGACTATAATAGCGGAAGATAAGCCCCAAAGGGGCTATGTGGAGAGGAGGAGCACGCCATGTTTTATCAGGCTGCCGAGGGCTGTGTGGAGTTGTCAGTCCGGGAACTGTGTGCCCTGGCGTACAAGGGCGGGAGTCTGGATACTCGCCTGCCCTCAAAATCCTGGATTCTGCGGGCGGCCGAAGGCCGGGATGTCCACCGGCAGCTCCAAGCGAGCAGAGGGCCGGACTACCATGCCGAGGTCATGCTGCGCAACCGCTGCCGGTGTGGCGATCTGGAATTCTCGGTCAGCGGGCGGGCGGATGGCGTGTACTGTGAGCCGGATGGGACATGTGTAGTGGAGGAAATCAAATCCGTCAGCGGCCCGGCGTTCGGCCTGGCCGCTCTGTACGCTAAGGCACCACGGGCCCGGGATCTGGCCCAGCTTTCCTGCTATGGCTACTTCCTGTGTGTGGCCCGGGGACTGCCGTCTGTGACATTGCGTCTGACTTATGCCGAGGCGGGAGAGGAACAGGAGGTGGCGCACACCGATGCCATCATGTCTGCCGACCACCTGCGGGAGCTTTATGTGGCCATGCTGGCCGTCATTCTGCCTCAGGCACAGGATCTGGTGGTGCGTGAGACCCAGGTGAGGGAAGCTTGCCGCCGGGCCTTGTTTCCGTACCCGGAGATGAGGGCTTCCCAACAGGACATGATCCGGGAGTGTTGGCGGGATATGCGCCGGGGACAGACTCTTTTTGCCCAGGCGCCTACCGGCATTGGAAAGACGATCTCTACGCTGTACCCCGCTGTCCGTTGCCTGGGGGAGAAAATATGTGACAAAATTTTTTATCTTACCGCCAAGGGTAGCACCAGACGGGAGGCCTTCGCTGCCGCCGGGCGAATGGCGGAGGCGGGTACGCCGGTGCGAGCCTGCGTGATCACAGCTCGGGAGTCAGCCTGCGTGTGTCAGGCCGCCCGGGAGAGTGGGGACCGTCTGACCAACTTCTGCAACCCCGACTGCTGCCCGTATGCCAAAGGGTATTATGACCGGGTGGAAGGGGTCATCACAACCCTTTTGGACAGCGGAACCCTTTTTTCCGGCCTGACCATCCGGGAGGCCGCCCTAGCAGGCCGGGTTTGCCCCTATGAGCTGGCTCTCGACCTGTCGGAGCGGTGTGAGATCGTCATCTGTGACTACAATTATGTTTTCTCTCCCCAGGTATACCTACGCCGGTATTTGGCTGACGGCATTCCAAACACCGATGGGCACCGGTACATCTTTTTGGTGGACGAGGCTCACAACCTGGCCGACCGTGCCAGGGATATGTACTCAGGCATGCTGTGTTTGTCCGATGTGACCGCTGCCCAGGGCGCTATGAATATCTGGGAGAAGCAGAGCGAGCAGATGCTCTTCCCCGATGAGGACTGTGCACAGCACGGGCGGGTGACCATGACAGCCTCCCTGTTGGATGACCTGGCAGGCACTCTGTCCCGCATGGCCGGACGCTGTGCCGGTACTGAGAGCACCGGGAGCGACGGCATTCGGCGAGGGGTATCCTTGGAGCGGGAGGCCCCCGCGTTGCTGTGCGAGACCGTGGAGGCATTGTCCCGGCAATGTGATATCTGGCTGAGGCACAATCCAATGCATCCGCTTTACCGTATGGTAGATACGCTGGCCGCCTCCCTACGCGTCTTTCGGGTGGCGACGGCTTACTATGACAGCCATTTTGTGACCTTCACCGAGACCGAGGGGGAGGAGGTGAGGGTGCGGCTGGTCTGTCTGGATCCTTCAGGCATTCTGGAGCCCATTCTGGCTAAAGCCCAAAGCCGGGTGCTGTTTTCAGCCACGCTGACTCCGACGGACTACTTTGCCGACATTCTGGGCGGCGGAAAGGCCGGTGTGACCGCCCGCTTTGATTCGCCCTTTCCGCCGGATCACCTGTGTGTGGCTGTGGCGGATAAGATCAGCACTCGGTACGAGGATCGGGATGCTTCGCTGCGCCGGGTGGTGTCTTACATCGTCGCCACAGTGTCGGCACGGCCGGGAAACTATATGGTGTGCTTTCCCTCATATGCCTACCTGGAGAAAGCACATGCTTTGTTTACAAAAAAATATCCGCGTGTCCGCACTGTGGTGCAGACACCGGGTATGACGCATACGCAGCGGGAGGATTTTATCAATGCCTTCCATCCTGACAGTCACCGGCTGCTCATCGGGTTTTGCGTGCTGGGCGGTTCCTTTTCGGAGGGGGTGGATCTGCCCGGCTCCTGTCTGATCGGCGCATTGATCGTCGGGGTGGGGATACCCGGCCTTTCCAATGAACGCAACATCATGAAGGAGTATTACGACGAAACCAGGGAGGGAGAGGGGTATGCATACGCCTATACCTACCCCGGTATGAACCATGTACTTCAAGCCGCCGGACGTGTCATACGTCGGCCTGAGGACAGGGGTGTGGTGGTTCTGCTGGACGACAGATATTTGGGAGAGCCGTACCTGCACCTGTATCCGCCCCACTGGCAGAACATGAACGCCGTGGGAGACCCAGCCTCTCTGGCTGAGCTGTTGGGAAGGTTCTGGAGGACAGCGGACGGGGAAGGGGAGAGAAGAGGTAAATAAGACAGGGGCTATTGCACTGACCGGCAACAGCCCCTTTTATTCAGTTCAGCCGTCTCACGGCACCCGGAAGAGCGAGGCGAGCGTTCCTCATGGATGCCCGGTTTATCAGATATCCACCTCGCTGAGGATAACCGAGCCGCCGGTTCGTCCGTTTCCGGCCTGACCGAAACTGTTGTCCCCTTGGATCAGGATGATTCCGTCCTCCCGGAGGTAGGCGGTGAAGGCATATCCGGCGGCTACGGCAGTGCATTTGTCCGTAAGCTTCTGGGGCGTACCACCTGTGACGATAGAGCCGATGGCCCCTCCGGTATTCAATCCGTATACATATGCGTCTCCGTCTGCAGTGAGGATGACCAGGTCTCCGTAGTAAACCGAGGCGGCCACTGCATGGTCCATCACACGGTGCAGAGCCGGGTTGTTGCCCGCACCCTGACCGAAGGATGTAAAGTCCCGCCACCCGGCATAGTAGAGTGTGTTGTCCTCGGTCACAGCGACCATTTCATGCTCCCCGGAGGAAATGAAGGATACATTGGACAAAAGCAGGGTCGGTGCGGTCAGTCTGTCAGGACCGCCGGCTACCATCTTGTTCCAGCGGTTGTCGCCCAAGCCGAACAGATTGCCGTTCTCATCCACATATGCTGTGGAACGCCGGCCAGCGCTGATGGAGACTACATGGTCAGCTATCCGGACAAAGGAGGAGGTTTGAGCACCGGCCGATGAACCCAGCTGTCCGTAAGAGTTATTGCCCACTCCCCATAGTACGCCGTTTCCATCCAGGATCAGCATATGGTCAAGCCCTACACTGACCTGTGTGATGGTTCCATTGAATGACACAAGACCCAGATTGCTGTCATTCTGTGTGCCGTTCCGACCCAACTGGCCATAACTGTTGGCGCCGACTGTGTACAGCTTGCCGTCGGTGGTCAGTATGGCAGTGGACCAGGCTGTGTTGCCGTTTTCGTAATCTGCACTGGTGGTGGTGGCCACCTGAGCCACCTGGCTGCGGACAAAGGTGGGGGTGGGGATGGTAGTCTCAGAGGTGTTCAGCCCCAGGACACCCCCTCTGTTATCCCCCCAGGCGTACAGGTCGCCGGAGCTGTCCAGATAAAAGAGATAGGTCGCTCCGGCCACAAGACAGCCCCCGGCAGAGGCCTCTTCACCCGAGTTTACCCGCTTGACATAGACCGATATGGTGCCGGAGCCTTTGGCGGTGAAGGTAGCCTCGGCATTGACGCCGGATGCCTCCACTTTGGAGGTGCTGCCGTCACGTCCGCTCCATACCAGAGAGGTCACGGTAAAGCCGTCGCAGGCGGTCGCCTTGACGGTGAATTTGGCCTGCTCATCCTCAAATTTCAGGATCTGCCCGTTTTGCGCAGTTTGCCCGTTGACCGTCACATCAACCCGACTGTCGTTGAAGGACAAGGTCACATGCTTGCAGGACAGTGTCTCGATGTCCTCCTCTGATATGTGAAAATAGGCGTACATATGATCAAGGGCATATCCCTGACGGTTTTGGATGAAGGAGCGTATCCTGTTTACGGCATCGTTCCATTTGTACACCGCCGCCCCCTCATTGCCCCACCGATCCTCCTGGAGCGGCATGAGCGGATCCCGGACAGCGTAGAAGCTATCAAACAGCTCATTCAGGTAATCCGGCGTGAAGTGCTCGGTCACAAGCTCGTAGTAACGCAGGATGAACTGATTGCGGAAGGATTCGTTCTGAATCAGAGCACGCATGATGGTGCCACAGACCGAATTGCTGTCAAAGGCCCAGAAGAAATTGTCTCGTTCGGTGGTGAAGTCGTAAAAGGACAAGCCCATGTCCATATCCAGTAAGGTGAAATGCCACTTGGTGTCAAAGCCGGACGGATCATCGGGGTTCTTGTTGCGCCAGACCTTGATGTTATTCTCCGGCCAGTCACGGGCCACAAAGAAGAGGCGGCAGACCCACATGTCGATGAAGGAGTCAATGTCCATCTGCTCGCATACGGCGGCGTAAGCCGTGTCATCGGCCAGATTGTGGGTACGCATATATTCAACCATTTGGTTGAAGGGATCCTGGTCGCCCTCCACACCTGAGGAAAGCACAAAGGGGGCGTTGGTGTTGGTATGTACCTGGCTGTAGTCGCTTTCAATGACCGTCACATTGTCCTTGTCAACGCCGTAATGGGACTCCACATACTCGGGGCTGTAGCGTTCCCGGACATTATACACACCCCAGAACTCTCCGTTGACAAAGACCAGGGTGGAGGCGGTTCCCATGGTGTCGACACGCAACCCGGAACAGGCGGCCTGCATGTAGGCATCCCGGATGTAGGAGACAGCGCAATCGTTTCCGGAATTGCGCAGGAGCAAGCGGGAGAAGGAGGTGATGGCCTCGCCGTTGGCGTTGGTGACGCGTCCGCCGAACAGGTCATAATTCAGGTCGGATTCAAGGCCGCCCACACTGTTCAGGGCGCTCCTGTAATACACACGCAGGGATTTCATAGCTAAGCCGGAGGAGCCGTTTCCGCTGACTGCCAGCTCCACATTGGAGTGACCCACCCGCACGCCGCTTGTGTTAAAGACCTCCATCATGGCGGTGCCGCGGGGCCGTGTGGCCGTGATGTCGCCGGTGGGGAGGTAGTTGCTGTAGAATCCTTGGTCGCCGATCATCTGTTCGACCGGAATGGACAGGGAGATCACCGATACGCCATAATCGCACAGATCGGGGATAATGAAGTAGGTATTGGTGTACACCGGCGTGGACTCGGTGCCGTTGGTGGCGTATGCCTTGATGACATACCCGCCCGGCAGCTTGGGAGAGGTGGGCGTGGCGTTTCCGTTGTAGTTGGCCCATGCCTTGATCGTGGGGCCCCAGGACAGGCGGGAGGAATCGGTCAGCGAGATGCCGGAGGTATACTTGATCCGGGAGGTGCTGGTGGTGGGGTCGGAGCCGTCCTTGGTGTAATATATGGTGTATCCGTCAGCGGCACCGAGCGTCAGGGTGATGGGGTTGTTATAAATGCCGGCGTCGGAAGAGAAGAATACCTCGTTCAGCCGGGAGCCGATCAGCGGATTCACCACGCCCTCAGAGGTCACAGTACGCAGCCTGTTCAACTCGGCGGTGGCAGACTCCACAAGACTGACGGTGTGATAGCCGCTGTAAGAGGTCAGGGCTGTGCGGACTGCCACCTTGTTCTTGGACAGCTTGTCAGTGGAAAAAACAGAAGCATGATAGGTTTCAGAGGCGTAGAAGACCGAGATCGCATCCTGGAAGGTGGTGATGTCCTCACCGGTTCCGATAGACCAGCCGGAGGGAGCCAGCACCAGCCGCACCTCCTTGTTGTCGATGTAGGTGTCCCAGGCCAGATCATAGGCTTCCACACTCAACACGGCCAGGCTTGTGTCATACCCGGTCGGGGAATTGGCCCGCACCAGGTAATATCCTCCGGCCGGGATCGTCGCCGTGTCGGGGAAGGGAAGCTGCTCAAAGGGGCCTGCTCCATCCGACTTATAATAAAGGGACGCACCCGCCAGGGACATATCCTTGTCGCTGGCGTTATAGAGCTGGATAAAGCCGTGAGAGACGGCGGCATCGGTGTTCTTTTTGCCGGTGCCGTACACCATGGCGATCATCAAGCCGTCATACAGAGAGGCATCGCCGGGATGATCGGGGTCGGGACCGACTGTTTCGCTTCCCTGCGGGGTGGAGGGGAGGGAGATGTCATCGGTGTCATCGGTGTCATCGGTGTCATCGGTGTCCTCTGTGCTCTCCGAGCCTATGGGCCGACTGTCCTCCCCGCCGGGGAAGGCGGTGCCCTGGGTGTCGGTGGCCGGGTCCTGTGTGCCGGAGAGGGATTCGCCGTCACTTCCGGTTTCTGTGCCGCCGGGGGTGAGTTTGCATGCCGCCAGAGCGGCACACAGACAGAGCAGCAGGAGGATGACGGCCGAGATCAAACGGCGGCTCTTTATTATGGAGGGGTGTTTCATCATAGATCTGTACCTTTCCTGCCCATACGGCATAAAGCGCCTTGCACGCCTGCTATTGACATGCATATTCTTGCAGAGATTCTTGTACTTCAAAATGTACTCTATTATAACATGTGAAACAGGACTTGTCAATATCCAGGCAAATTTTCGGCATCCTGCACAATGATCCCGTGCCCCTTTTGTGTAGAATTCGTATCACGACCCATATACATTTTCCGCTTTCGCTTGTAAAACAAGGAAAATCGTTACAGTTCAGCCGCCCTCTATCATACGCTCCCTTTTCCACTGTAGAGTGGGGCGAGGGGCCCCGCGACTGCGTTTATGTTATTTGGGGTGCCATGAACGCCGGTTTCCCGAAAAAGTCATCACGATAAATTCAATACACAATAAAATGTATTGAAAGTTCTTTGGGGGTCGGGGGGCTTCTTTCAAGAAGCCCCCCGAGCACTCCTCCGTTCCCCGGCTGAACTGTAACGGAAAATCAACAATTCTGACGGGAAGAATGCATACATTCGTCGCATTCATCCGGATAGTGAAGCTTATACCACATCAGTGTGGCCGCCAACCTGACGCAGGTAATGCCATACGCCCGTACCGTGTGACAGAGCGCATATCTGGATCAGCTCCCGAAATGATACTGGCCGGATTTTACTGAGCATTTTTGGTGCGCCCAGCTGATACTGCGTCAGACCTCTGTGTACTCTGAGCTCATGAAGAAAATGACCAAAACGATAGTCTCTTATAATAATATCCTCCGTCTGCTTGCTGACGATATGATACTACAGCTTTCATGATCGTGCAAGGCAGAAGGTATCTGCCGTGGGTAGAAGAATCCGGCAGAAAGCATACTGCGACCTGTGTGATGTATGCGGCACTTCATTCCGTGCGCAGTATGTCAGCCAGCGCCTCCCCCAGCACGGGGACAAGCACCTCCGCCCGGCGGTAGGTGTCCCCGGCGGCCCCCAGCTCAACGGTCAGCAGTACCGGGCCATCGCCGGAGCCTGCACAGACCTGAGCGGGGACAAGACCTTGCCCTGCCCGCCACCATACCGGACGGCTGACGGTGGGACTGACGGCGAACAGCCGCTGTCTGAGGGCCAGAGCGAAGGTTAGATCCCGGTCGCCGCTCCCATCCCGCAGGGCGTCCGCAATCAAGCGGAGCTGGGCGCAGTCCTGCCCGCCGATGTGTCCCGCCGTCCCCAGCAGAACACCCTCTCCAGCACTTTCGGCGCTCCGTCGCAGGTCCATGACAAGGCAGATGTCACTGTACAACCGGCAGGTGTAACGAACCAGGGCCTGGGTGCGGGTATAAGCCTCCTGAAGGGAGTCGTCCGGCTCAAGACCCGACCAGGCCCGGTTGATGTGTATCACCGACACCCCTCGTGCCCGCAGGTCGGCAGCCAGGGACACCGCCAGGTCGCTGACTGTGCCCTCCCCGTCCGCATAGGTTTCATAGGGGTGGGATGTGACGATCAGCACAGTGGGTGTCCCGGTACCGCTCCAGTTCCACTCCGCCGGAACCGATGCTGGGTCACGGACCGTCTCATTCCAGATGTAGGTAGGCCCCCGCTGGCTCTCACTCATATCACGGATACTGACCTTGGAAGACGGCGTCGTCGTTTCGGTTTCTGATTCGGGCCCGGTTTTCTGCTCTGCATCCGTCTCGAGTTCATGCGCCGTCTCGGATTCCCGTTCTGCTCCGCCTGATGAAGTGCCTTCGGACGTGCCCCAGGATGTGTCCCCGGGCATGCTGTCGGGCTCAGGAGACGATTCGCTTTCCGTGCCCGGTTCGGCCGTTGTATTCCCGCCGGGATCGGTGTGCAGTCCGGTATCGTTCCCCGGTTCTGCCTCCGACTCTGACTCCGGTTCCAGCGGCAGGGTGTCCGTGTCACCCTTTGTGCCGCCATCTCCGGACAAGGCCCACAAGGGGCGGTCGGTGGGAGGCAGACCGGCCGATATCAGGACGCGGCAAAGAGCCCGGCCCGCCCCGGCAGGTGCCAGGGGCATGCCGACGGCCCGTATATCTCTCACCGCCTGCACGGCCGCCGGGGTGAGCATGATGACAAGACAGAGACACACGGCCAGGCAGACCAGCCCGGCCTTGGCGCGCACGGACAGCATGCTCAGCCGAGCCCACAGAGACATTTTGTCCACCGGATCAAAACAGTCTGTCTGACCGACATCTGCGGACGGATCGGGGGTGGCAAAGGCAGAGCGGCTCCCGGTCTGCCTTGCCGGTGGTTGCGTGTCGCTCTGTATGGGGAGCGGGTGGGATGATGTATTGAATTCCATATAAGCCTCCTGTATACGTAAAACCAACGCTCCATAAAGTGTATGACGTATGCAGGGGCAAACAGACCGGCAAGGCGTGAAAAGTCCGGAAATCAGAAAGAATGGGTACAGTTCAGCCGGGGAACGGAGGAGCGCCCGGGGGGCTTCTTGAAAGAAGCCCCCCAAAAGGGAGCGCATTATAGAGGGTGGCTGAACTGCAACAAAGAATGAGCATAGCCGTGACAAATTTTCCAAAACCTCTTGGCAAAGACAGACTATTGTGATAGTATATTCTACACAAGCAGTCTGAGGAGGAAGAATCAATGAATCAGAAAATATATGACAGCGAAATCAAGGTCATGGATTTTATCTGGGAACGGGGCCCTGTGAGCGCCAAGGAACTGAGCCGGATGGCCGCGGAGTCCATCGGCTGGAATAAGAACACCACCTACACCATCATCAAAAAGTTAGTGGCCAAGGGCTTTATCCGGCGGGATGAGCCGGGATTCATATGTACCGCCCTGGTCACCCGGGAGGAGATCGGCCGCTCGGAGACCCGGAGTCTGGTGGATAAGCTGTACGGCGGATCCCGAAAGGCGCTGTTCTCCGCCCTCCTTGAGGACGATGGACTTACAGAGGAGGAGCTGGAGGAGCTGCGGGCCATGATCGAAAGGAGGTAGCGGGATGGTAGGGGAAGCTTTTTATTGGGTTCTCAATATGAGCCTTACAGCGGGACTTACCGGCCTTGTGGTTTGGCTTATCGGCCGGATTCCCCGTCTGCCCCGGCGGGTGGCGGCGGTTCTGTGGGTGATTCCCGGCTTGCGTCTGCTGATTCCGGTGGCGCTGGGGATCGCTTGCCTGCACTGGTTCAATCCGCTGGTGTGGCTGTTCCTCAAAAGGCTATATGCCGACTTGGAGTTGGCCTGTGATGAGCGGGTGACAGGAGGCCTTGAGGCAGAGTCGAGACGGACGTGCATTCTGTCCTACAGGAGGCTGTCGTGGGGAGTGGCACTGCGTTTTGGAACACTGGTGGGTGTTATGGCCTGGGTGCTGTTGACCAACAGCGTATAGTGCGGATGAGGCACTGTAAACTTATATAATATAAGGAAGAAAAATCATGCGTACAGATCATCGTCGGTAGCCCTGCCCGGCGCGCTGTATGCGGGGCTGATGGCTGCTCTGTTCAGGGCACATACTTCTGCCTGCCGGGACGATGCTTCGTAATATATCTATATTTGCTTTGATGGTTCACAAACATAAAAAATGCCGGGGAGAAGCCTTTCTTGACGGAAGACTTCTTCCCGGTTGTATTGTACAGTACCTTATGAGAGTTTCTTCTTTTCTCCATACACCGCCACATGCCGTTTGATAGCCTGGAAGGATTCATCGCTGATCGCATGCTCTATGCGGCAGGCATCCTCAGCGGCAACCTCCTCGTTCACTCCGAGACGGATCAGACAATCGGTCAGCAGGTGGTGTCGCTCCAGTATCTTGTCAGCTATGGCGAACCCGGCCTCGGTCAGCGTAATATACCCGGTTTCGTCCATCAAGATAAAGCCTCCCTTCCGGAGCAATCCCATGGCACGGCTGACAGAAGGCTTGCTGAACGCCATGCGCTCCGCAATGTCGATGGAGCGTACTTGCCCCTTTTCCCGTGTCAGAATCAGTATGGTTTCAAGATACATCTCACCGGATTCCTGCATACGCATGATATCCCCGCCCTTTCATAACAAACTGCCCGTTCCAGCGGACATGATCATTATACCATAAATGCTGGGACGCAGCCAGCAAACGTACAGTATTCAATTTGTCCTTGCTGTGTCTATTATACCATGTTCTGCCCGCTGTGTCAAGTCGCGTGGAAAGAGAGAAACAAAAAAATGAATGTACAGTGGGGAGACGGGACATGACAGAATGAAGCAAAAAAAGTTACAGTTCAGCCACCCTCTATAGTACGCTCCCTTTTCCACTGTAGAGTGGGGCGAGGAGCCCCGCGACTGCGTTTAGGTTATGTTGGGTGCCATGAACGCCGGTTTCCCGGAAAAGGAATCACGATACATTCGATATATTGACATTTTTACTATGTCATGGTATACTGTCATCAGCACACAGCGTGTGCAACTATTGAGGAAGGAATGGTTATTATGATGAAAATTATCAGGACCTACACACAACAAGTACCTGCGCTGCGTTTTATCGGAAAGAAATACGGGGATGGGGACCGCGTCAACGGCGGCTTCGGACAGCAATGGGGACAGGCGTTTGCGCCGGGAGGACTGCTGGCCGCCGTGGAAAAACTGGCGGACAGCGCCTTATGTACACAAGGAGGAACACCATGTTAATGAAACCTGTAAAAAGGGTAAGCCGACACACCCGGATGCGTCCCCTGTGCATCCTGCTGGCTGTGTGCCTTATGATGGGGAGCGTGATCTTGACAGTATCGGGGGCTCCTGTGACTGCGGTCAGCGACACCGCTGTAACCACCATCATCCTAGCCGATGCATATGAATCGACCGGCCATATTCAGAGCGACAAGGGGAATCTGTACCTGGAGACCACGCTGGGTGTCCCATACTTTGACGGCGTGCGTACGGGAGACACCCTGTCGTTGAGGATTCGAGTGGACAGGGCCGGCACATATCAGTGGTGCATGGTCACCGGATGGGCCCGGGATGTGGCGGCCGGAACCTTTGCCCTTTGGCTGGATGGGCAGGAGGTGTCCCGGATCGTCAACCAGGTAGGAGGCATCGATTGGCGCACCTGGCTGGATACCACCAAGGGCACGGTGGAGCTTGAGCCCGGAGAGCACGAGGTCAGGCTGGTGTTTCACAGTGACGGCCCCAATGTGTATGCGCTCAAGTTTGCGCCCGAAGGCATGGAGCTGTCTGTTCCCGAGGGAGTCGTGCCGCTGTGCGAGGCCGACAGCTATACACCGGTGCAGGTAAACAGCGATTATGCGGTGCAGTTCTGCACGACAATCCCCTTTGACTATATCACCGTCGATGCGCCCAGCTATAACAACAACAAAGGCTCCTTCCGCCTGGAGCTGTTTCCCTGGAAGGACGGGTATACCGCCACAGTGGAGGCCCAGGCGCTGGCTTCGGAGGATTTTTTGGATTTCAATGACAACGCCACCCTCCGGCTGGTCATGAACCAAAACGCTCCCGCCGGCGAATATGTTCTGCGCATCACCAACATCAGTGAGGATGCTAACGAGCAGGTGGGGGTGTGGACATCGCCTACCTGTCCGGAGAATGTACGCAACTATCTGAACGGCGTGGAGATCGATAACGCCGCCCGTGTCAATGTTCATTATTATGGTGTGACCGATACGCCGCTGGGCGCTATCAGCCAGACCGGCTCGGAGGACAATACCCCCCACTATGAGGAGATCACAGAGAGCATGAAGGATCTGAGCGTATACAGCCTGCCGGCAGACAGTCTGTACCTCCTGGCTGAGGTGATGCCGGATACCTGGGTCTTTACCGATGCCTTGGGCCGCACCTCCCTGACCCAGGCCGAGGTGGGCGAGCCAAGGGACGGCAGGACCCTGGCGCTGTTCTACTGGATGTGGCATGCCACCTTCTCCGATCTGCGCACGCCCTTCAATGTGCAGGAATTTATAGACAAACAGACTGCCGCGGGTATTCCCATGGAGGACTATATCCATGACTTTACATACGAAAAGTGGCCGTCGGCGACCGACACCCAGTACTTCTGGGATGAGCCGATCTACGGATATTACAGATCCGACGATACCTGGGTTCTGCGTAAGCAGGCCGAGCTGCTGGCCAATGCCGGAGTGGATGTTGTGTTCTCGGACAATACCAATGCCACTCTGGTCTGGGCGGATGCCTATCCTTCCCTGTACGAGACCTGGACCCGGGCTCAGCAGGACGGCGTGCGTACGCCGAAGATATCCTACATGATGCCCTTTGCGCCCGGTGAGGACACCAGGTATCAGCTCATCCATTTCTATGACAGCATATACTCCGACGGGAAGTACCGTTCCCTGTGGTATTACCTGGACGGAAAGCCCATGCTCATGGCATATCCCGAGAGCCTCGGTACCTCTGCTCTGGACAGGCAGATTGCCGATTTCTTTTCTTTCCGGCCCGGACAGTCCAGCTACTTTGTCAAGCGGGAGACCGGTACCTGGGGTTGGCTGTCCGTGTATCCGCAGGCCCTTCATTATTACAGCGGGCCGTCCGGCAAGACACTGGAGCAGATCACGGTAGGCGTGGCGCAGAATGCCAATTATGAACACAATGAACTGGCTGCCATGAACGGCGGGCCCATCATGGGGCGTTCATACACCTCCGACAGGAGCCACCTGTGGGAGGCGGACAGCGTCCTGTGGGGGTATAACTTTGCGGAGCAGTTTTCGTATGCCCTGGAGAAGGATCCACCTGTCATCTTTGTGACCGGATGGAACGAGTGGTGCGCCAGTCGGTATGCATCATGGCCGGACGGAGGACATTCGGTGGTATCCAATGCTTTTCCGGATCAATTCAATGATGAGTACAGCCGGGATCTGGAGCCCTCCCGCGGAGCGCTGGGAGACAACTACTACTATCAGTTTGTCAATTTCGTTCGCCAGTATAAGGGAGTCCGCGCCATACCCACACCCACGCCGGCTGTCACCGTCGATATGAGCGGCCCGGAGAGTCAGTGGGCCTCGGTCGGCCCTTACTATGCCGCTTATATCGGCAATATCGGGGACAGGGATGCCGACGGGTATCAGGGGACACACTACACCGACCGCTCCGGTCGGAACGACATCATCGGGGCTCAGGTGGCCCGGGATGACGAGTTCATCTATTTCCATGTGGAGTGCGCCTCAGACATCACCCCCCGGACGGATGCGCTGTGGATGAACCTGTACATCGACTGCGATCAGCAGAACACGGGCTGGAATACCTTTGATTATGTCATCAATAAGTCCCCGGCTTCGGACGATACCGTGGTGCTGGAAAAATTCACAGGGGACGGGTACCGATCGATCAAGGTGGCTGATTGCGCCTATACCCTGGACGGGCGGTACATGACAGTCAAGGTCAGCAAGGCGGATCTGGGCCTTGTGGGGTATGACTTCACTTTGAATTTTGCCTGGACGGACAACGTGCATGATGCGGACGATACCGGCACCGACACGGCGGACGGTACGGTGTATACCGCCTTCTCCGGCGATATTCTGGACTTTTATACCTCCGGCGACGTGGCTCCGGGCGGGCGGTTTACATTCAGCTATGTCAGCACCGCCGACAATGCGGGGATGTCTGCCGACCAAGAGACCACCGGCTCCGGGCAGGAGGAGACCGACCGCTCCACCGCACCGGGCGACAGTACCTCAGTCCAGACCGTTGCTGCCGGCAGCTCCGACGCCTCCGGATGCCGGTCGGTCATGGCGGCGGGAGCCGTTCCGATCCTGCTGATGGGCGCCGCCGTGGGCCTGACATGGTCCCGCCAAAGGCCAGGTAAGAGAAGAATCCGGTTTTGAACGCCGCGGCGTCAGCAAAGGGCGTTGACCGGAACATTCGCGGAGGGCAAGCTGCGGACGTGACTGTGCTGAAGCCGATCCAAAAAATCATACACCCTCTTGACGAATGTCGGATTTTATGATATAATACGCACGCAGTGACGGATGCGGCTGAGATGGCTCTTATCTATGCAACTTTAACTGCGGCGGACGGCCGGGACAGCCGCTTGTTCCTGCCGATGCTTTGCCTGACAGGCCGTAAGCGATTGGGAATCCTATTGGCTCTGCGATATCTCAACTCGATGCGGCAGGCCTAGTCATGGCCGACGCGGGACGGCGTTTGATCCGGTTGTCCGAGGCCGCTCTGCAACAAGCAGAGCGGCCTTTCCGCCTGCAAAAAAATTTACAAATACCGCAGACGTTTGTGCCGTGTTCCCTCTTGATTTCATGCCGCACCTATGATATAATACCTTCGGATATGTGTAACAAGAGGCCGATCCAGCCTATATACGTGATAAATGGTGGACATGATACATGAGTAAAATCAAAAACTACATAAGCAAAATACCGCGCATGATGCGGGAGTGGATGTGGATCTTCCGGTATATCAGAAAGTATCGGTGGGGTGTCATCACCTACATTCTGCTGGGCGTCGTGGCCGTGGGGATGGGCCTTGTCAGCGCGGTGGCCTCCAAGTACCTGCTGGATCTGGTGACAGCCCCTGACAAGGTGGCGGCAGACATCATCCGGTGGATCAGCATTGTCATTGGCCTGGCTTTGGGGAAAATCTTCTTTAATGCGATCGCCTCCTGGGTGACAGCCCGGATCAATGTGCGCATCACCAACGAGATTCGGGAAGAGATTTTCCGCAAGATCATGACATCCCGCTGGGAGTCCCTCAGGGATTATCATTCAGGCGAGATCATCAACCGCCTGGAGGGGGATGTGGGCAGTGTGGTGGCGGGCGTCATCAGCTTCGCCCCCAGCCTTGTGACCGGACTGGCACAGTTTGTCGGCGCATTTATCATCATTATGATATATGATCCGATCATGGCCATATTTGCCCTGGCCAGTGCACCGGTGTTGGTCTTTTCAGCCAAGCCGCTCATGAAGATCATGCGTAAGTTTACCGAGCAAACCCGCAAGATCAACGGCGAGATTCTGTCCTTCAATTCAGAAGCATTCCAGAACATCCAGCTGGTCAAGGCCTTTGACCTGACCCAACAGCGTTGTGAGGCACTGGGCCTTCTGCTGAAGGAACACCGCCGGGTCAAGCTGGAATATTCCAAAGTCTCCATCCTGGTCAGTGCCAGTCTGTCTGTCATCGGGCTCCTGGCCGGGTATGCCTGCTACGGCTGGGGCGTCTACCGTCTGTACCATAATGTCATCACCTACGGAACCATGTCTCTGTTCATTCAGCTCTCCAGCGTGCTGTCTTCCTCGTTCTCTTCGCTGGTGTCGCTGGTTCCGTCGGCGGTATCTACAGCCACCTCTGCCGGCCGTGTCATGGAGATCACCCAACTGCCCGCCGAGACAGACAAGGATGCAGAGGAGGCAAAAGCCCTTCTGGCCGCCTCTGCCGCGAGCGGCATACGCATTGACGCCAATGACCTGTGCTTTACCTATGCGGACGCCGAAACACCGGTCATGGATCATGTCAACTTCCATATATCTCCCGGTGAGATCGTGGCCTTTGTCGGGCCTTCGGGGGGAGGAAAAACCACCACACTCCGCATGCTGTTGGGTCTGCTGACTCCCTCCTGCGGGTCGATGACCTTTTCTGACGGAGAGGGAGCCCATTCCGTTCCGGTCAGTGACAGCACCCGCCGCCTGTGTGCCTATGTGCCCCAGGGGAACAGCGTCTTCTCGGGTACCATTGAGTCCAACCTGTTGGCCGTGGCTCACGATGCTACGCCGGAAGAGGTGGAGGAGGCGCTGCGGGTGGCCGATGCCTGGGATTTTGTACAGGCAGAACCGGAGGGGATCAAGACCGTGCTGGGCGAGCGGGGCGTCAACCTGTCCGAGGGACAGCTCCAGCGTCTGTCCATCGCCCGGGCCGTGCTGAGGCGGGCGCCCATCCTCATCATGGACGAGGCTACCTCGGCCCTGGATGTGGACACCGAGGCCCGTGTGCTGCGGAATCTGATGACCTCCAACCCGCACCGCATCTGCCTGATGACCACCCATCGTGCCAGCATGCTGCAGTACGCCGACCAGGTGTATAAGGTCAACGGAGACGGACATTTTGAAGCGCTGGGCGCCTACCGCGAGCTGACTGTTTCGGATGAGAAAGCGTCCGTTCAATCATAATCGTTTCATTCAAAATCAGGAATCGGAGGAATATCACTATGTCAGTAAAACTCAAAGAGAATTTCGTACTGAGAAAGGTCGGCCCTATGTATATGGCTGTTCCGTTCGGAGCCTTGACCAGGGAGGTCAAAGGTATGATCTCACTGACCGAATCCGGATATCTCCTGTGGCAGGAGATCAAGAAGGGCAACGACACCGTAGAAGGTTTGTCGAAGGTGCTCTGCGATACGTACGAGGTGCCGTCCGAGCAAGCCGCAGCGGATGTACAGGCCTTTTTGGACGGTCTGCGTGAGCAGGGGGCACTGGAGGCATGAGCAGGGACTGCGATGAGAGCCTGCCCTTGACCGGCACCGTAGCGGAGATCAAGAAGTGGGCGAAGCAGAACAGAATGCCCTTTCACGTCAACTGCGAGCTGACGCCCTTTTGCAATTTCAACTGCCCCATGTGCTATGTGCACCTGACGCCCGAAATGGCCGCCGGAAGAGGACATATCATGTCGGCCACCCAGTGGCTGGAAATCGCCCGACAATTTGCGGACATGGGCGCTTTCTCGGTCAATCTGACCGGCGGAGAGCCGCTGCTGCATCCCGGCTTCTGGGACATCTACGAGGGCATGATCAAATTGGGCCTGCGGGTTTCGGTCTTTACCAACGGCTACCTGATCGATGAGAAGGTAGCGGAGCGATTCAAAGCCTATCCCCCCCACGGGATCAAAATCTCCCTGTACGGCGCCGGCGATGAGACCTATGAGCGGGTGTGCGGCGTCAAGCGGGGCTTTACAAAGGTGACTCATGCTGTGGAGTGCCTCAAGCAGGCCGGTATTCCGTACCTTGTCACCGGCATGCTGATCAACCAGAACCTGAGCGACCGGGTAGCCATGCGTAAATACGCCTATGAAAACAGGATTGCTTATGCGGATGTGTCCGGCGTGTCCGGCACCGCCCGCGACTCGTTGGGTGATCCGCGAAAGTCCCGGATCGCGCTGGCGGATCGTGTACCGCCGGACCTGACGCCGGAGCAGGCGGCGGGATTGCGTCACCGTGCCGCTCACACTCCTTATGAGGCGTGCCGCAACTTCGGCATCACCTGCGTGGTGACCTGGCACGGCCATATGCAGTGCTGCTCCTATACAGAGCATGAGTATGTGCAGCTGAGCGAGCCGTTGGATGTGCCTGCCGCATGGAAGGCGATGCTGGAGCAGGCCGACAGCCTGACCCTGCCGCCGGAATGCGCCACCTGCCGGGATGCCGAGTTCTGCGAATACTGCCCGGGCACGATGGCCGGGGAGAGCGGCGATCCGCGAAAGGTCTGCGAGGCGTTCTGCGAACGGGCAGCCTATGTGCATAAGCTGTATGATACGGTCATGAGCCGGAGAGCATCCGGTGACGGTTCGGACGCACAGTAGGAAAATGGGCAGTGTGCACAAAAATCGGGTGGCATGCTTACAAAAAAGCTGTGAAAAATACATTTTAAAATTTTTTATAAAACCTATTGACAAAAGCAGGCGGAAGGGGTATAATTTGATTGCGGAGCCAAAGAAATTGTGAAAGGAGATTCATCTTTTTATGAAAAACTATGTTAAACCCATGAGTACATTGGTCGCAATGAGCATGGAAGAGAACATCGCTACCTCCGGTATGACTGGAGAGGGCGGTCAGCTTTTGTGGACTGTCGGCGGTCTTATCAGCGGCTTTGAAGAACTTGTTTACGACCAGATTCCTGGTACGACCAACAACGAAAAATTGAAGAAGCTGGCTGAGCTGTATTGGCAGACTGATGGTAGTCAGTGGGGCCAATATCAGGGTTGTTTCTTAGTCGGTCCTCTCAATTGATACTGTGCTTCAGTCAATCATTTCAAACCACCTAGTTGAGATGGCAGACGGCAGATTTTGCCGTCTGCTTTCTGGCTTTGAGGCGGAGGATACCAGTCAACGACCGGTTCTGACTGTGTATGAGGCGGCCCCCGTGCCGCTGCATGGCGTCAGCCGCCTGACCCCGGCCCACGAGGTCACCCACGTGCTGGGACTGACCCATAACACCGGCGAGCTGCTTATGGCCAACCGGGACTTTTCCTGCGCCACTGTGTATGCGCCCCCGGGAAGCTGCGACGAAACCCTGAATCAGATTCTGCTGACGGCCGTATACTCCCGATTGGCACAGTTTTCCACCCTCCTGGCCCATGCCGCCCTGGTGAATGTGCCGGGGCAGGGGGGGCTTATGTTTGTGGGGCCGTCCGGCATAGGCAAGACCACACAGGCTGAGCTGTGGGCCCGCTTCCGGGGAGCTGAGATCATCAACGGCGACAAGGTCTTTTTGACCGTGGAAGAGGGCGGCGTCATGGCGCATGGAAGCCCCTGGAACGGCAATTCACCTTATAGGCTCAGGAGAAGCGTACCTTTGCGCGCGGTGGTGTCCCTGACGCAGGACAGCGAGAACAGCATTCGCCCTCTGAATGAGATGGAGAAGCTGACCTATGTCATGCCGCATATATTCCTGCCTCAGTGGGACGACGGCCTGACCGCCATGGCGATGGAAACCGTGGGCGAGACACTCCCCCGGGTGTCGGCCTTCCGGCTGGCCTGCCGCCCTGATGAGGAGGCGGTTGACCTGACCAACCACGCCGTTTTTGAAACAGAATGAGAGAATATGAGTGATACGATCCTTCATGTGAACCGGGACAGCCTGCAAGCCTTCCTGGATCAGCTGCCCTATGATTCGGAATTTCTCCTTCAGGTGACAGGCAGCAGTATGGTGCCTTTCCTCTTTGACAAGCTCTCATCGGTATACCTTGTCAAAACCGAACAGTATGTGCCCAGAGTAGGCGATATCGTGCTCTTCCGCCGCGCGGGGGAGGGCAATTTTGTTCTGCACCGTGTGCATAAGATCAGGAAGGACGGCCGGATTGTTATCAACGGGGACGCGCAGACCTGGCGGGAGGAGATCGCGCCTGCTCAGATCGTTTGCCATGTCACCCATTTTGTCCGCACCGAAAAAGACATATCGGTGGACAGCCCGCTGTACCGCTTCTGCCGGTTCCTGTGGCGTCCTCTGCGTCCCTTTCACCGACTGGGCGCTCTGGGCTGTTACTATTGGCGCCGGGTGCCCTACAAGCTGGGGCTAAAAAAAGAGGCCAAGCCGGACGGACATGCCGGCCATGACGACCGAATGTCATAATCGGCACTGTTTGACAGCCTGCTTACCGCCGCCGTGCCGGGAAGCTGAGCTGTAATATAGTTACAGTTCGGCGGGACGCGGGGGAGGAATTTCTCCCCCGGGCGTTCCTCCGTTCCCCGGCTGACCTGTAACGAAATATGTTCAAAAAAGTTCGGAAATCCCTTGACAAAAG
>CAZQAI010000007.1:0-20474 GCA_964591305.1 uncultured Clostridium sp. | reverse complement strand
CTCCGGGTTATGAGCCCGACGAGCTACCAAGCTGCTCTACCCCGCGATATAAAATGGTGGTGCCGGTGACCGGGCTCGAACCGGTACGATACTCTCGTATCACGGGATTTTAAGTCCCGGGCGTCTGCCAATTCCGCCACACCGGCAGAACACACTATGCCTCGGGTTCTCCCGAATACTCCTATATTATATCACATGCTATCCCCTTTGTCAATACCTTTTTCAAAAAATAATCTTCCTTTTTCTGCGAGTGAATTTCCAAAGTAAATTCCACAGTGGAATTTACTTTGGAAATTCACTCTTTAAATGCTTTCTTTATGATTTCCGTGAATTCACAGTTTTTTCTCTTGACGTAGCGTCCTTCCCGTGGTATAATAAAATGGAGTATGTATGAACCGGAGGGCAGAATGTGTTGATATGGAAAAGGCAGAAAGCCGGAGAAGCCGCAGCCGTATGGGACAGAAGACGTGAGCAACGCACTCAGCTGTTTGTCTGGCTCTGTCTGGCTGTGATGGCGTTTGGATTCCTGCTGCGTCTGCACGATGTACACTTGACGGCCTATAACATCTCAAAGCATGATCTGGGGTATACCGTAGGCCTTGCTTCAGAAAGGACGGGGGCCGGTCATTTGGGGTACATTGAGTACATCTGCAAGCATCGGGCTCTGCCGGATTTTAATCCCACCACCCTATGGTCCTTTTACAATCCGCCGTTCTTTCATATTCTGGCATCCCTATGTCTACGCTGGTGGACCATGCTGGGCATTCCTGAGGCGCAATCCTGGGAGCTTGTGCAATACCTGCCCTGTCTCTGCATCATGGCGGCTGTGGTGGGTGTATACCTCATCCTCCGGGAATTGAAAATAGGCGGCCTACCCCTCCTTTGCGGTGTAGCGTTGGTTTCCTTTCACCCGACTCTGACATACCTGTCCCTGGCTCTCAACAATGACGCCCTGTCCCTGGCTTTTACCGTCTGGGCCGCCTATTTTGCCCTGTGCTGGTTTCGCCGGCCTCGTCTGCGTACAATCATGGGTGTGGCCCTGTGCGTGGGCCTGGGCATGATGACCAAGATGACCGTAGCCCTCATTGCCCCGCCCATTGCCCTTCTGTTCCTGTACCGCTTTTTTAAGGACAAGCAGTGGATCCCCTACCTTAAGCAGTTCGCCCTTTTCGCCATCGTTTGCTGCCCTCTGGGGCTGTTCTGGTCGGTACGCAACATCTGGTTGTATCATATTCCTCTGACCTATGTACAGGCCCTGCCTGCCGGGAGTGCACAGGATGTGACCGGATTCACACTGTGGGAACGCTTCGGACTTCCTCCCCTGTCGGATTTTGTCCGCGTGGAATCCTCCTGGTCGCCCTCCTCCTCCCTTGGCTTCGCCGACCACAACCTGTGGTCGCAGACCCTGCGCACCGCCCTGTTTGACGATAATGCCCTCATCCTGGAGGGCAGCTACGCCACTGTAGGGGCCGTTCTCATGGTGTTGGCCATTCTGCTGACCCTGCTCTACACCGTGCTCACAGTATGGGGGCTCATCGGGGACAGAACCACCTCCTGGCCGGTACGCCTGTTTGTGGCGTTGTCTATCCTGCTGCTGACAGTCAACTTTGTCAAATTCTGCTACGACTACCCCATGACTTGCACCATCCACTTCCGCTACATCACACCCTGCTTGCTTTGGGGCAGTGTGGGGCTGGGGCTGTGGTGGCGTTCGGTGCATGAGGCCGCACATAATACCTCAGGGAAGCACATGCCGGCCAAGGTACTCCTGGGCACCGTCGCCGGTTTGACATTGATCTTCTGCCTGCTCTCCGCACAGCTGTACCTGCATTGTCTGCCTCTGTCTTGAGCGGTGTCATGGACTTCCGCTTCGCGTATTTGAACAGGTAAATCAAATGGCTGCCACCGCTTCCGATTGTCTCCATACAAATCATCATGCCCGAAAGGAGAGAGGACAGGACAGAGTGTCCCGTCCCGCAACAGAAAGCATATGAAAAAACATGTAATCATCATCGGTGCCGGACCTGCCGGACTGACCGCCGCTTACGAACTGCTCCGCCAATCAGACGAATACAGGGTAACCATTCTGGAGGAATCCCAGGAGGTTGGCGGTATTTCCCGTACGGTACGCTGGCACGGCAACCGCATGGATATCGGCGGCCACCGATTCTTCTCCAAGGACGAGGAGGTCAACCAGTGGTGGAACCGCCTCATGCCGCATCAGGGAAAGCCCTCTTATGACGACAAGGTTCTGGGACGGGATGTCCCCCTTTGCCAGGGCGGCCCGGACCCGGAATGCGAGGACAGGGTCATGCTAACCCGGAACCGGGTCTCGCGCATTTACTACAAGAAGAAATTTTTTGACTACCCGGTCAAGATGAACGCCAACACCATCCGCAACATGGGCTTTGGCACCACCCTCAAGGCCGGTATGTCCTACCTGGGCTCCACGGTGCACAAGCTCCCCGAAACCTCTCTGGAGAATTTCTATGTCAACCGTTTCGGACGTCAGCTGTACTCCATGTTCTTTGAGGGTTACACCGAGAAACTCTGGGGCCGCCACCCCAGCGAAATCTCAGCCGATTGGGGCGCCCAGCGGGTCAAGGGACTGTCCATCACCGCCATGCTCAAGGACATGGCCGCCAAGGCACTGGGCAGACAGGATGCCTCCAAGGTGGAAACCTCCCTCATTGAGTCCTTCTCTTACCCCAAGTTCGGCCCCGGCCAGCTATGGGAGACCGCCGCCGCCGAAGTGGAGGCCATGGGCGGTGCCATCCGCAAGGGCTGCTGTGTGACCGGCCTTGAGACCGAAGGTGGCCGGGTAAACACCGTGGTCTACACCTCCGGGAACCGCACCTGCCGTCTCAAGGGTGACATTTTCATCTCCTCCATGCCGGTCAAGGATCTGGTGGCCGGTATGAACGGTGTGCCGGATGAGGTAGCCCGGATAGCCGCAGGACTTCCCTACCGCGACTTTGTGACTGTGGGGCTTCTCCTGCCCCGATTGAATCTCAAGAACACCACCAACCTCAAAACTCTGAATCACCTGGTGCCTGACTGCTGGATCTATGTGCAGGATACCGGCGTCAAGCTGGGCCGCATTCAGATATTCAACAACTGGTCTCCTTATATGGTCAGCGATCCGGAAAAGTATGTCTGGATCGGCCTGGAATACTTCTGCGCTGAGGGGGACAAGTATTGGAACATGTCGGAAGCCGAGTGGGTGGACATGGGTGCCGCGGAGCTGGTCAAAATGGGTGTGATCTCCTCACGGGACGAGGTGCTGGACGCCCATGAGGAAAAGGTCAGAAAGGCATATCCTGCCTACTTTGACACCTACGCCGAAATGGACAAAGTAGTGAATTACCTGAACACCTTCTCCAACCTCTACTGCGTTGGCCGGAACGGACAACACCGCTACAACAACATGGATCACTCCATGGCTACCTCCTTCGAGGCTGTGCGGAACATTCTGTCCGGCCGGGAGGACAAGTCCAACATCTGGAATGTCAATACCGAAAAATCCTACCATGAGGAAAAGCAAGCCGCCCTGGTAGAGGAGCCGGAGACCGCCGTCGCACCCAAAAAAGAAACTGTGGTCACAGTCCGCCGCATCCCTAAGTCAGAGCGAGGCAATAGGCCTCACAAGGGGTATGAGCCACCCATTACCATCGGATTCAACATCCGCACACCCAAGGTCACGCCCAAAGCCGCCCCCGCCAAGGAACCGCGCGGACAAGCTTCTACAGATAAGGTGGGACGTTCATGAAGGAATGCTTTTCCCTTTTGTTCCACGGCCGTTGGAAGGCACTGTTTACCGATCCGACGCGCAACAACTTCATTCAGTTTTTCCGCTACATGATCGTAGGCGGCATCGCCACGGTAGCCGACTGGGCCTTGCTCTTTCTCTTTGAATACCTGATCAGCCAGCTGTCCGAGGCGGAATCGGTACAGACAGCGGCCAAGTATGTGGCGGCTGTCATCGGCTTTGGTGCCGGACTGGTGGTCAACTTTGTTCTGACCAGGGCCTTTGTTTTCAACGGTCAGACCGCCCGGGCCAAAAATACCGTCGGGGAGTTTGCCGGTCACCTGACAGTCGGTGCGGTGGGCCTGGGATTGACCGAACTGTTTCTGTGGTTTGGAGACCTTTTGAGCGTTCACTTCATGCTGGCCAAGGTGGTGGCCACTGTCATTGTGTTCTTCTGGAACTACCTGGCAAGAAAATTCTTTGTGTACAAAAAGTAAACCTCTTATCACTTTTCTCTGTTCACTGTTATAAGGATATAAGGAGAGTCTATATGGGCATCTTATTCGACGGTTTCGGCGTCATCTTTTCCCTCATGTTTTTCCTGGTGCTCGGCGTCTTTCTGTTTGTTTTCATCACAGGCATATGCCGGTGGAACAAAAACAACCACGCCCCGAGGCTGACGGTGGCTGCCACTGTGGCAGCCAAGAGACCCCAGGTAACCCATCACCACAACGGAGACAACATGATGGGCGCCACCCACACCAGCTACTATGTGACCTTCCAGGTCGAAAGCGGTGACCGCATGGAGCTTTCCGTGAGCGGCGCCGAGTACGGTCTGCTTGTCGAGGGCGACAGCGGCCGGCTGACCTTCCAGGGCACACGCTATCTCGGTTTTGACAGAGGATAAATCTGTCGGCGGATGCACAAAGAATCCCACCTGCACGACGGCCTTCCGCCGACACATCATCATATGGCGTTTCCCATACACAACATCGTAAACATAAGGAGTATCACCATGCATTGGTCAGATGAAATTGCACAACAGATCATTCAGAAAAAGCCGAACAAGGAGATATACACCTGTGCGGCCGGGTACAGTCCCTCAGGCTCCGGCCACATAGGAAATTTTCGGGACATCGCTACCTCCCTGTTCGTAGCCAAAGCACTGGAGAGGCAGGGGAAACGGGCTCGTCTGCTCCTGTCCTGGGACGAGTTCGACAGGATGCGAAAGGTACCTGCGAATGTAGCCGCCCTGCCGGACACCGCCGATCTGGAGGACTGCATTGGCAAGCCCTATGTGGATGTCCGCAATCCCTTCCATACCGATGCCCCGACCTATGCCGCCTACTTTGAGCAGGAATTTCAGGCTTCCATTGAGAAATTCGGCATTCACATGGAGTACCGGCACCAGGCGGAGCTGTACCGTTCCGGTGCGTACCGCAAGCAGATCAAGACCGCTCTGGCCAAGCGTTTGGAAATATTCGACATTCTGGACTCCATGCGTACCCAGGACGCCGCCGAGGGGGAACGGAAGGCCTACTATCCTGTCAGCATTTACTGCCCTGTCTGCGGCAAGGACTCCACCAGAATTCTGTCCCTGGACAGCGACTGTCGCATGGCTGACTACGAGTGCTCCTGCGGGCACAGGGGCGTCTTTGATTTTGACACCGACACCAACTGCAAGCTGGGTTGGAAGATCGACTGGGCGATGCGTTGGATGTACGAGGGTGTGGATTTCGAGCCGGGCGGCAAGGATCATGCCTCCCCCACCGGCTCTTACCAGACCAGCCGGCAAATTTCCAAGCTGGTATATGACTACGAAGCGCCCGTCTTCCAGGGATATGAGTTTATCGGCATCAAAGGACTGACCGGCAAGATGTCAGGTTCCTCCGGTCTGAACCTGACACCCGATGCCATGCTCAAGCTGTACGAGCCGGAGGTCATCCTGTGGCTGTACTCCAAGACAGAGCCCACCAAGGCCTTTGATTTCTGCTTTGATGACGGCATCCTCCGCCAGTATTTTGAGTTCGACAAGATGCTGGAAGAATACCGCACCGACAAGGCCTCCGACTACATCGTCTCGGTGATGGACAACTGCCTCATCAAGGGACGCCAAGTGCAGACCGTGCCCATGAGCCTTCTGGTACAGTTGGGCTCCATTGTGGACTTCAACGTGCCCATGCTGGAGACTGTCTTTGCCAAGATCGGCACGCCCTACACCTACGATCAGTTCCGTGAGCGGCTGGACCGTGCCCGGTACTGGCTGGAGCAGTGTGCCCCGGACCAAGTCAACCGCCTGCGCACCACCCGGAACTTTGAGGTATACGAGGCCCTCAGCGATCAGGAGAGGCAGGAGATCGCCCTCCTGCATAACCGTCTGGCTGCCGGCGGCTACACGCTGGATGAGCTGAACACCGCACTGTATGCCATTCCCAAGCAGGTTTACGGTGAGGATAAGACCGACAAGGAGCTCAAAGCCCTGCAAGGCGCCTTCTTCAAGACTGTCTACCGTCTGCTCATCGACAAGGAGCGCGGCCCCCGCCTGTACCTGTTCCTTTATGCCATCGATCCGGCCCGATATGTGGGTCTGCTGGACTTTTCCACCCCCCGCACGGCTGCCGAGGAGGCAACTGACAACGCGGCCGCCGAGACGCAGGACAAAGCGGAGGCACTCCAGTCTCCGGAGAAGGTATACGGCGATCCGGATCCTGTGGAACCCATCGCCGCCGAGCAAGTATCCATTGACGACTTCCACCGCATGGATATGCGGGTGTGCAGAATTCTCAAGTGTCAGGAGATTCGCAAGTCCCACAACTGCTACAAGCTGACCCTCTATGACGGCATCGGTGAGCGTGTCATCGTGTCCTCCATCAAGCATGATTACACCCCCGAGGAACTGATCGGACGAAAGATTATCGTCCTGGCCAACCTCACCCCTGCCCGCATCACCGGTGTCACCTCCCACGGAATGCTCCTGGCCGCTACCAACAACGCCTGCGGCTGCCAGCTCATCTTCGTGGACGACAGAGTACCTGAGGGGACAAAGATACATTAAGTTATAAAAAAACGCCAGAGAAACTTCTTGAAAGAAGTTTCTCTGGACTCTTCAAGAACTTTTCAATCAAAAATTTCTATCTTGTGGAACGGGGCTTCCCGCTCACTCAGGGGGATTGGCAAGGGCGCCAGCCCTTGGCATTATTCTTTCGGCGGCCAGGGGGCTTGGGGGCGGCCTGAACGCCCCCAAGGCTGAGTCTTGCTGATGTCATCCTCGTAAGAAAACGCCAGGAGCTGGAGAGCTCCTGGGCACTAAACTTGTATATGGTCAGGATTTGTTAGGGCAATCGGTATGATTCTTCATATAGGAAATTATCAGAAGAGACATGCCGTGAAGATACCGCACCGTGCCGGCGAAGCGAGTCACCCTTCCAGCTGGGTCCGCATAAAGGTCATGATCTTCTTTTCCTCCCGGGAGACCTTAACCTGGGACAGTCCCATCAGATCGGCAACCTGCTGTTGCGTCATGTTCTGATAATAGCGCAGAACGATGATCTGCCTCCAGGTAGGCGGCAGAGAGGCGATGACCTGATTCAGCGCAATGCGGTCGATGTCCCGTGCCATGTCGTCGGCTTCAGCCTGGTCGGGAATGACCGCCCCCAGCTCGGGTGAATCCTCCCCATACGCATTGTCCGACAGCGACGCCACAGGGGCCAGCGAATCCAAAGCCATAGCCGCTTCCTCGGGGGAGACACCACAGGCCGCCGCCAACTCAGAAATACCCGCCTCCCGGCCCTCCTCATTGGATATCCTGCTCCGCTCCCGCATGAGCAAGGCGCCCAGATGCCGGCATCCCCGGCTCACCCGAATCAGACCGTCATCCCGCAGGTGCCTCCGTATCTCTCCGACAATCAGGGGTACTGCGTAAGTGGAAAATGCGGTGCCTCGGGATAGATCAAAGGAGCGGATGGCCTTGACCATCCCCAGGGTGCCTATCTGCATGAGATCCTCAAATTCTGTCCCCCTGTCGCGGAATTTCACTGCCACACTCCGCACCAGCCCCGTATTTTCCACCACAAGCCGCTCCATCGCCTGTTCGTCCCCCGCCTGAGCCAGACGCACCAGCTCGATGTTCCCGGAGAAACGGTCACCTGGCTTCCGGACAGTCTCTGTCTCGGGAGCCGTTGCTGCCTCTCGGACAGAGGCCTGCTCTCGGACAGAGGCCTGCTCTCGGACAGACTCCGTCCCTTGGACAGAGGTTGTCCCTGTTGAATCTGTCATGCCGCCTCTCCCTCCTTTTTATTCCGCCGCCGGCGGGATGGATCACACCACCCCCGGACAGAATGGCCCCGTGGAGGGATCGATCCTATGTATCACAGGTGTCCCCGTGCCGACAAGCGGCGGGTCATGGTGACAGTGGTGCCCTTCCCCACCTTGGACGTGACCCGCAGAGAGTCAGAAAAGCTCTCCATCACTGTAAAGCCCATACCGCTTCGTTCTCCCGCCGCATCGGTGGTGAACAAGGGCTGACGCGCCTGCCTGACATCGGGAATGCCACAGCCCTTGTCCTTGACCTCTATCTTCACCACCCGGCCGGGAAGCAGACTCACAGTCAAGGTGATGTACCCCATCGTGTCAGCCCCCCGGTAGCCATGTACAATGCAGTTGGTCACCGCCTCAGACACAGCGCATTTGATATCCGCCAGTTCCGTGACGTTGGGGTCAAGCTGCGCCACAAAGGCCGCCACCACCGCCCGGGCCATGCCTTCATTCACCGATAGGGCCGGGAGCTTGACCTGCATCCGATTCAGTACCTCCTTAGCGCCCGCTCCGACTCGGCCTGTCTGCCTGTCCTGCTGTTTCATGCCCGCTTTTCCTTCCTTTCTGTCTCTCTCATTGCCTGCGCTTTGTCTGTCTCCTGCACCTCATACGTCTTGGGTCCCCCCTCAGTCCTGCCAGTCACTGCAGACGTTGCATTTCGTGCTGTTTTTCCTCGCCGGACGCTTCCGTCTCCTCGGGCAGACCTGCTGCCTGTTTGCGCCGTTCCCCGGTTCTGTCCGCGGGGTAATGCTTGTCCTGCCCCTGCCGGGACAGAAGTGGGTGGCGGAGTTTGACGGGTATACTCCACCTTCACCATTCGATCCATCCCGGCCAAAGCCAGAATACCCTGTATGTCCGGGCTGGGATCACAGACTACCATCTCGCCTCCCAGCTCTTTCATCACCGAATATCGCCCCATGATCAGTCCCAACCCTGAACTGTCCATGAATGTCACAGCGGACAAATCCATGGCCAGACACCGGGGATGCCGTTCAAACAGCCACGCATCAATCCCACTCCGGATATCGGATGCGGTGTGATGATCGATCTCCCCCCGAATACGCACGGTCAGTATGCTTCCTGTCGTGTCACAGACAAAATCTGCATTCTGTTTCATTATATTCATGACCATCCTTTCGACTGACGCGGAAGCTGCGTGCCGGTTGTGACGCAGCCGGATCAGCGGTTTTTCAAACTGCCAAAGCGCAAAGCTTCCTGTATTCTTTTCCCTTCATAATTTTGATGATTCTCTCCAGCAGCCACACACAGTATAACACACCCCCCACGCAAAGTTTGTCGCTTTGTGTAGGGGGTGTGAAATATTATGGGAGAGACATAGTAAACCTTACTTTTGCTGATAGGCCGCCATGACCTTCGTCGCTACATTGCCTGGTACCCTGTCATAACCGGTGACTTCATAGTCAAACCAGCCACGTCCCTGGCTCATGGCCCGCAGGGCAATGGGATAGTCCCCCAACTCGGACTTAGGTGTTGTAGCCTGAATGGTCGTGTAGCCTGTCTTTTTATCATAGGGATGCATCCCCATGACACTGGCACGGCGCTTGTTCAGGTCGCCCATGATATCGCCCACAAGAGCGTCGGGTACCGTCACATACAGATCACCTACAGGCTCCAGCAGCACCGGGTCGCTCAGTTCCAGGCACTTCTTATAAGCCAGATTGGCCGCTGTTTTGAAGGAAATTTCATCTGAGTCCACCGGGTGGTAGGAGCCATCATACAGCTCAGCGCGCAGTCTAACCAGCGGGAAGCCTGCAGCCCCTTTGGCCATAGCGTCCTGAAGGCCCTTTTCTACCGCCGGAATGAAGTTCTTAGGCACGGAACCGCCCACTGTGGCATCCACAAAGGTCAGTCCTTCCTCTTCTCCGGGGGCAAATCGGATCTTGACATGCCCGTACTGACCCGAACCGCCGTTCTGCTTTTTGTGCTTACCTTCCACATCGCAGCTCTTGGTGATCATCTCACGGTAGGCGATCTTAGGATCCTCCAGCCGGACGCTGACGCCGAAACGGCTCTTGAGGCGGGCGGCCGTCACGGTCAGATGCATGTCGCCCACGCCATATACCAGCATCTGCCGGGTCTCAGGGTTGTTCTCATACCGCAAGGTGGCATCCTCCTCCAGCATTTTCGCAATGGCCTGGGAGATTTTGCTGTCGTCCTTGGCGCTTTCCGGTACCAAAGCGCGGCACATGTAGGGCTTAGGATACCTGACCGGTGCATATGCCGTATCGCCTGACAGAGACAGGGTATCATTGGTATTTGTACCGGTCAGCTTGGCGATCATGCCCAAATCTCCGCAGGCCAGCTCATCCACCTCGGTCTGTTCCTTGCCCCGCATGATGTAGATGTGGGACATCTTCTCGGTGTTGCCGGTGCGCAAGTTCCGCAGTGCCATATCTCGCCGCAGGATGCCGGTCATGACCTTGAAGAATGTCATCTTGCCCACAAAGGGATCGGCAATGGTTTTATACACGAACAGGGAGGGATCACCCTCGGGGCTGATGGGTATCGGCTTACCGCCCATATCGCACTCAGCCTTGCGGGCAGTGGGACGGGGGAAGGAATCCGCAATGGCATCCAGCATAGCAATGACTCCCCACAGATGGACAGCGGAGCCGCAATACACCGGCACAATGGTTCCCTCAATGATGCCATTGTGCAAAGCCTCCACCGATTCCTCCTTTGTAAAGGATTCGCCCTCAAAAAACTTCATCATCAGCTCATCGGAGGTACCGGCCAGTGCCTCGTTCAGCGCATCCTTGTACTCGGCGGCCGTGTGTTCCCATCCGATACGCATGGCGATTTCGGTGCGCTTGCCGCTCTCATCGTACTTAAAGGCTTTCATATCAATCAGATCTATCATGGTGACGTCCTTGCCGGTCTCCACGGGAATGAAGACGGGACAGACAGAGACGCCGAAGGTCGCATGAAGCTGACGGAAGACCCGCCCGAATTTTGTCTCCTCATCATCGCATTTATTGACAAAGAAAGCTCTGGGAATGCCGGCCTCGCAGGCATTGTCCCATGCCAATTCGGTGCCCACCTCCACGCCGGACTTACCGTCCACGCAGATTACAGCGGCATCTGCCACCCGCGCAGCCTGTTTGACCTCTCCCACAAAGTCCAGGAAACCGGGGGTGTCTATGACATTGATTTTGGTATCCTTCCAAGCCATGTGCGCGGGTGTTGCGGACAGAGAGAAACCGCGGGCGCGGGCTTCAGGGTCGTAGTCACAGGTCGTATTGCCCTGGGAGGTATTACCCAGGCGGTCGATGCTGTGGGTCACATACAGCATAGCCTCTGCCAGGGAAGTTTTTCCGCACCCGCCGTGGCCGAGAAGGGCCAGGTTCCGGATCTGCTTGGTATTAAAATCAGCCATATTGGTTCACCTACATCCACCGCCGAACATGACACAACCCGCCGGCAGTAGGACACCTTTCTTTGTATTTTTTGGTATCTCATCCGGTTTTTTTGCACGAATAGACAAAAAAGAGCCGACTTTACCGTGCTTTTTCGGTAACATATCTATTATACATGATTTGCCGGTTTTTTTCAATATATGAAAAACAGTTTTTCACCCTGGAATCGTAGAAATTCCCGGGCAAATTTTGTGCATAAGTTACAAATGATGTGGGTTACGGCGGGAAACGGACGAAGGAGCGAAGAACGCCAGAACTCTTCTTGAAAGAAGGGTTCTGGACTCCCAAGAACTTTCAAACCGGGCATCTATTCATGTTCGAGGCAATTCAGCACGTTGTCTAGGCTGAAAAGGCGGATAGCGTTTTCACTGCTCATCGCAGCCACCTGCTCAACGGTCAGACCCTGCACTGCCGCCACTGTGTCAGCGATGAGCGGCAGGTACCCCGAGTGATTGACCTGCCCCCGCCATGGCACAGGGGTCATGTAAGGGCAGTCTGTTTCAAGGAGCAAGCGATCCACAGGTACCGATGCCGCCACTGCCCGCAGCCGTTCCGCGTTGCGGAAGGTCACAGCCCCTCCGAAGGCAATATACCACCCCCGTCTGACCAGTTCCGCCGCCATCTCGGCACTGCCACTGAAGGCATGGAACACGCCCCGGACTCCGGGATGTCTGGATACCGTGTCCAGGCAGGCACCGTGAGCCTCCCGGTCGTGGACGATCACCGGCATATCCAGCTCGGCGGCTAGGGTGAGCTGTCCTTCAAAGAAAGCCAACTGCCGCTCTCTGTCCACCGGTTGCCAATGGTGATCCAGGCCTATCTCGCCGATAGCCACAATCTTGTCACGCCGCCGCACCGCCCGGTCGCCAATCCACGCCCGCAGGCGGGAGAGCTCGACCTCGGGGTCAAGGGGAGCCTTGCTTGCGTCATATGCCTGGCAGTCCTCGGGATGGATGCCCACCGCCGCCGCCATGAAGGGATAAGCCGCCGCCTGTGCCACGGCTGTGCGGCTGTTCTCCAGGTTAGTGCCCACATTAATGACCGCCCGCACGACAGTCCGGAAGGCCGGATCATCCAACAGGGCCTGCGCCCCGCTGGGGAGGTCATCGAACTTTTTATCAAAATAGTGGGCATGGGTATCGATAAAGGATAAGCTCATAAGGGAATCACGGCGTCAGGCGGTTGGGCCCACGGAACAGGAACTGGACTTCCTTAATGGAGAGCCCCAGGAACAGCATGGTCAGCCGGTCAAGACCCAGGCCGAAGCCGCCATGAGGCGGGCAGCCGTAGCGGAAGAACTGCAGGTAGAAGGATACATCCTCAGAAAGGCCCTTTTCCTCAGCCTGCCGCTTGAGCACCTCGTAGCGATGCTCACGGACTGCGCCGGTGGTGATCTCACAGCCCCGCCAGATCAGATCGTACCCCATCGGCACGCCATGCTCGTCCCGCATATGGTAGAAAGCGCGTTCCTTTGCGTCGTAATCGGTGACAAACAAAAACTCGCTTCCGTACTTCTCCATGGCAAACGTAGCGCACAGATGCTCGGCATCGGTGGTCAGGTCTCCCTTGGCTTCCTCGGCCACGGTGTAGCCGTACCGCTGTTCCAACTCGGCATACAGATCCTTCAGCTTGATACGGGGGAACGGCACAGTGGGCACCACCACGGCCTTGTCCTCCCCGAACAACCGCTTGATGTCCTCCCCGTGCTCCTTGGCTACCTTGGCAAAGGCATAGGCCAACAGCTCCTCCTCCAGGTGCATGACCTCCTCGCAGGAGGTCACATAACTGAACTCCAAATCAAAGCCGGTGAACTCGGTGGCATGCTTGTTGGTATAGGACTTCTCAGCACGGAATACCGGGCCGGTCTCAAAAATACGGTCAAGGCCGGCTGCCATGGCCATCTGCTTGTAGAACTGGGGCGACTGAGCCAGATAGGCCTTGCCGTCGAAATACTTGACCTCAAACACTTCAGAGCCGGACTCTGAGGCTGCAGCAATCAGCTTGGGAGTGTGAATTTCCACAAAATGATGGGCCAGCAAAAATTCCCGCAGGGTGGCGGTGAGAGTGGTCTGTAGACGGATCATCAGCTGATTCTGATCCCGGCGCAGGTCGATCCAACGGTAGTCCATCCGGGAGTCGATTTCACTGTCGTCCTTAATGGGAAGAGCGTCAGCAATAGATTCTATCGTCAGAGAATCCGGCAGCATCTCCTTGCCGCCCATCTTGACATACTCGTTTGCGACTACCTCGCCCTCTACTGTGACCACCGAATGAATGGTCAGTTGGTTGACCTTCTCAGCCAGCTCGGGATACTTCTCCTTCTCCAGCGTCACCTGCAGCTTACCGGTCATGTCCTTGATGACCAAAAATGCCATCGTCCGCTTGTTGCGTAGGTTCTCTACAAACCCCGAAATCCGATACCGGCTCCCCGGCACAATGTCTGCCACATATGTTCTCTCCATAATTTTATTCCTTTCTTATTTCTGTTTATCTTGCGGGGAGGAAACTTTCTTGAAAGAAAGTTTCCTCCCCGAGCCCCTCTTTCAAAGAACTTTAATAAAAAAGCATTCTTGCTTTGAAAGTTCTTGAAGAGTCCAGAGGAACTTCTTTCAAGAAGTTCCTCTGGCGGGGTTCGGGGCTGAGCCCCGAAGTGGCTTCTATCTTCCGGGGAGGAAACTTTCTTGAAAGAAAGTTTCCTCCCCGAGCCCCTCCTTCAAAGAACTTTAATAAAAAAGCATTCTTGCTATAAAAGTTCTTGAAGAGTCCAGAGGAACTTCTTTCAAGAAGTTCCTCTGGCGCTTTTCACGCGTGCCCCAAACGTGTCTCGGGCAGAGCCGCGTTACGTACCTTACAGCGGCTCGCCGTTGCTGTTGAAGAGGGGAAGCTTTTCCAGGTACACCAAGTCATTTCGTAGAGCGGCGTCTCCCTCAGCCAGGATAGCAGCACGGCCGCAGACCTCACCACCGGCAGCCATGACCAGCGCCTCCAGGGCGCGGAGGGATTCACCGGTGGAGATCACGTCATCCACGATGAGAATTCGTTTGCCCTTCATGAGGGCGGCGTCGGCGCCGTCCAGGTACAGGTGCTGCTCCTTGTCGGTGGTGATGGAGCGAACACTGACGCTCAGCATGTCACGCATGTACAGCTTGGGCCCCTTCCGTGCCAGCATGTATGTCTGATTTCCGGCCAGACGGGCCATCTCATGCACCAGGGGGATGCCCTTGGCCTCGGCTGTGATGAGATAGTCATACGGGGGCAGACGGTCAAGGAGCGCTTTGGCGCAGGCGGTGGTCAATTCGGGATCCCCGAAGATCACAAAAGCCCCGATCATCAGCTGATCATTCAGGGGACACAGCGGCAGATCGCGTTGACATCCCGCTACGGTCATTCTGTAATACCTCTGTTCCATAATGGTACATATTCCTTTCCGACATGAAATTTTCGCCTTACTGTGACCCTACCCTTCCCTCCGCCGCTCGGATCCAGTCAATCCGCTGCGTGATGGTGGGATGAGAATCCTCCAGCAAGGACAGGAACGGGTGAGGGTTGAGATTGCTCAGATTATCCTTTGACAACCGTTTCAACGAGCTAATGAGCGCCTCGCCCAACCCGTTCTCAGTAGCAAAGCGGTCAGCGGCTCTTTCCATCCGGCGGGACACCAGATTGATGGGAATTCTGATCACCGTCATCAACGGCTCGCTCACCACGGAAAACAGCGCGATCAGCACAGCAGCCATATTCACCGACCCGGCGGCAAAGCCCATGGCGACGCTGATGGCATCGGTAGCGACCATACATCCGATGCAGAGCGACAGGATGGCATATACCACCAGCTGAAGGAGGGTCAGCGTCAGGGTATCCCGATGCTTGGCATGCCCCAGCTCGTGGGCGAACACGGCCGTGATCTCGTCCTCGGTGTACTTGTTGACCAGATTGTCATACAGGGCGATCTTCTTCTGCCGCCCCAGCCCGGTACAAAAGGCGTTGGTCTTGGTGGTGCGGCGGGAGGCGTCCATGACATAAATACTCCGGATCCCATACCCGTTTGCATCAAACAGCCGGTTCAGTCTGTCCCGCAGAGGGCCCCCCGGCAAAGGTGTAAAGCGGTTGAACAGCCGCTGGAGGGGCAGGGTAAACAGGGAGGATACCACCATAATCACAGCCAGTATGATAAACAGACCCAACACCAGCCACAGACCGATAAGCTTGTACAGGCCGACAGACGCCCCTAAAAGGCCGGTGTTCAGAAGCAGGTTGAGAATCCCCTGCTTGAGCTCGTCCAGCCAGAAGGTCTTTCGGGTAGACTTGTTGAAGCCGTGCTTTTCCTCCACCAGGAAGGTGTCGGCATAATCAAAGGGAATACCCACCACCCAGGAAAAGAGAGCGAACAGCATCATAAGGTAGACAACACCCCACCCGCCGGGCACGGCATCCAATCTCAGCGTATAGTAGACCCAGGCAAACAGGTCAAAAGCAAACAAGACCAGCGTCAGGCCGGTGAGGACCGTGTTGCGGATAAAGGACAGCCGACGGCAGTCCCGTCGGTAGGCCAGCCAGCGGCTGTATGCCTCGGCATCATATATATCCCGCACACTCTCCGGCAGGGGCTTCTTCAGCTGTCGATCCGACAGTCGGAAGACCAGCAGGCTCCACAGGTAGTCAAGCAGGATCAGGATAAGCAACCCCCATTTTACGGGATTTGAAAAATCAATCGCACCCATCAGCGGCTCCCCCGATCTCCTGCCCGGGGCGCACGACCACACGGTACATTCCGGCCACCGCTTGCTCCACCAGAGCGGTAAAGTCCAGCTTTTGCTCCTGGGCCAGCACCTTGGCAAGCTCCGGACGGGTGCGGGGATGACGGGGGGTAAAGACAGTACAGCAGTCCTCAAAAGGCTCAATGGAGGTGTCAAAGGTACCGATGCGGCGGGCTGTCTCCACAATCTCCTCCTTGTCAAGGCCGATACAGGGGCGGAAGACCGGCCGGGCTGCCAGGGGGTCGGTGACGGCGATGGCTTCCGCCGTCTGGGAGGCCACCTGGCCCAGGCTTTCTCCCGTCACCAACGCCTCACAGTGGCACATGAAAGCACATCGCTCGGCAATGGCCATCATGTACCGGCGCAGGAGCAGGGTGAAGTAATCCTCCTCGCAGGCCTTGACCAGCTCCTCCTGAATGTGGGTCAGCGACACCACATGAACGATCATTTCATCATTGTTGTACTCGGCCACAAGACGGGCCAGGCGAAGCACCTTGTCCAGGGCCATGGGGCTGGTGTAGGGCGCCGATTCGAAATGGATAGCCTCTATGGTCATGCCCCGTTTGGCCATCATGTACCCGGCCACCGGGGAATCAATGCCCCCCGACAGAAGCAAAAGCCCCCTCCCGTTGGAGCCTACAGGCATGCCGCCGGCGGCCTTGATGCTTCCGGCATGGACGTAAGCGGCATACTCCCGCACCTCCACCCGGACAGTCACTTCAGGATGATGCACATCCACCCGGATGTCCCTGACCGATTCCAGCACAGCAGCCCCGGCCTCGGCGGCGATCTGCATGGAATCCATCGGGAACCGTTTGTCCGACCGCTTGGCCTCCACCTTGAAGGTCCGCTTTCCGGTCAGGTAAGGCGGCAGGTAGCTGCGTACCGTCTCACAGATGGCCTCCATGCTCTTGCCGCACGCAGCGGCCCGGGCAATGGAGATAATCCCGAAGACCTTGCAGGCATCGGCCAGCATGCCATCCATGTCCGCCGCCTCGTCCTCCGGTTCGATATACACCGTACTCTGGGCACGGTATATGTTGAAATGCCCGTGAAGCCGGGCCTTGCGTTTGAGCTGTCGGAGCATCATATCCTCAAAGTACTTGCGATTTGCCCCTTTGAGAATGATCTCCCCATATTTACAAAGTAATACTTCTTTCATATAATTAATATACCGTCTCCTGACGTGTCTCCTGACGTGTCTCCTGACGTGTCTCCTGACGTGTCTCCCGACGTGTCACCCTCGGATTCCTCCGAAGACTCATCCTTGCCCGGCGTCTCATCCTCTCCGGCTCCAGACCGGCAATCAGTTCCTTGGCCGTATCCAGCGCAGCCCTGGGCACGAAAATGTCGGTTCCATACATATTCATGCCGGTGACAATCCGTACCACACCCCCGGTACCCCGCTCATGGACCAGGTAAGGGATGTTCTCGTCCTCCAAAAGTCCCCTTATAATGCCCAGCATAAACACATCGTGTACAGTGGTCAGCAGGGCAACCTCCTCATCCTCTCCGATCTTATGGTTCCTTTCCAATCCAAACAGCTCAAACACAGGTCGGCACCTCCTCGGACATACGTCCGGTGGAATCCTCGGACATGCCTTTGGTCAACCCGGACAGCCCATGATCGCCATCCTGCGGAGTCTCCTCGGCATCCTCTTGCGATGGAGTATCTGCGCTCTCTTCGGCTTGCGTGTCGGCATCCTCTTCCACACGGGACTCTGCACTCATACCGGCCGCCAGTCGAGCGGCTTTTTCCAGCTTGCTGTTTCCTTCTATCTCATACGGTATGCCGGTCATACCATGCGCCACTGTTTCGGGCGCGGGTGTGGCATAATAATGGGGGAAGAGAGCCTCCCAGACCTTCATACATCCAATGGTATCAGCGATAGAGGAATGAGGAATGCCGTCCCAGGTGATGCCCAGGGTGGCCATGGCATCGATCAGGGAGGCATGATTGTTGTCAGGAAAATGCTCACTCTGGTAGCGGACAAACTCTATGGCCGCGCAACGCACCTTGCGGTGCAGGGCTTCCTGCTCCTCCTCGGTCTCATATATGTACCTGATGTGACCGTAGTCGGTGGACGCTCCATATGCGATGAGATTGTCGGCCTGCTCAAACAGCTCCTTCAGTCGGGGCACCAGTTCATCCAGGGTGGGGGCATCCTGTACCATGGCGGGAGAGATGCCGTGAATTTTCTCGGTGCGGTTCCACTTCTTCTTGTGCAGAGGCTTGACCAGGGTATCCATAAGTACCTCTCCGGTGGCATCCATGATCGACACGGAAATGATCTCATCGTGGTCATACACGCCGGTCAGTTCCAGGTCAAAGAACAGCACACGGCGGCGATCCATGTAGTGAGGCTGGGCCCGATAGGCATCCCCCTCGGCCCGCCGCATGGCCAGGTCACGTTCAAAGCAGGTACGGCACAGCTTGCGTTTATACCTTGGCTCCTTACCGCAGCAGCTGCACATGAGAGGACGGCGGATGGCTGTCCGCTTGTCGTAAAAGTATATAGGGGAGCCATCCCGGCGTACATAGTAGGCCACTGGCTCCTCACAGGTGTCGTAATGCATCTGATCCAGCCGCTCCCGGGTGTAATATCCCCGTGCGGCGGCCTGACGGGTGGTCATCTTCTCCACCACCGCTCCGCTGTCCAGTGTGCGGGTCTCCCTTACCTCCATGGCGGGGCGGTACCACAGCTCGGGCGCCGTTTCGGTCACCCGGTCGGGGTCGTAATAGTACTCCGCCTCCCCGTCCTCGCTGCGGCTGTACGCAACCGGATCACCCAACGGGGACAGGTGCATCCGATTCAGCAGGTCGTAAGACAGGTAATGCCGACGGTCTGCCTCCGCAGGGGATAACTGGGGGATGGACGCACCGAAACGTAATTCCATGGATTCCTTCACTTTTATAACCAATCCCTTTCTATATGAATGATGACGAGGACCCCGTCTGCTGAAGCATAATGTCCGGAGTTTTTTCCTTGTCGAATCAGATTAAGTATATCACAAACAGCAAAAAGAATCAATAGTAATTGCAAAAAAAGCGCAAAAACCCACCCGGTTGGCCCGGGCGGGTAAGAGCTTGCATAAGGAATAGTCAATCGTCCGATCCGGCGTCCTCTGTGTCGGTCTCCGCTGTGGGCTCAGAGATAGCGGCCACGTATTCAGCCACATATGTGTTGCCCTCGTAAGAGGCGGGATCAATCTTGTCCTTCAGGGTAGAGGTCTCGGTGACAAAGGCAAAGCCGCCGATTTCGGTCAGATTCTTATTCAGGGAAATAGAAGTCAGGCCGGTGCAGTTGTAGAAGCAAAGGGTACCCAATGTTGTCACGGAATCAGGCAGGCTGATGGAGCTCAGGCCGGTACAGCCCCAGAAAGCGGCATCGCCGATCGACTCCAGCGTCTCCGGGAAATCAACGGAGGTCAGGGAAGTGCATCCTTCAAAAGCGTACTTGTCCACGCTGACCAGAGAGTCGCCCAGCTTAACCTCGGTCAACTTCACACAGCCTTCAAAAGCGGCCTTTCCGATGGTCTCAAGGCCGGTAGGCAGCGTGATGGAAGGCAACTCGGTGCACTCGGCAAAGGCAAAGGCGCCGATGGATTCGACCGTATCGGGAATCTTGACCTCCACAATAGAGGCCAGATGGTAAAAAGCCTCATCGCCGATGGCGACCACCCGACGCTCGCCGAACATGGAGGGAATCTCCACATGGTCATCCTTGGTCGCCTTGCCGGAATACTTGACAAGGATGGCGGTATCGCCTTCTCCATTCTCAAAGGTGAACACACCGGCGTCTGTGGTGATGGTCATCACCTCGGGCGTATAGTTGTCAATGGCATCGGGATCTCCTAGGTTGGACGCACAGGAAGCCAACACGCAAGTCACCATCAAAGCCGCCAGCGCAATGGCTGTCAGGACATGGAGCTTTCTCATGAAACAGTTACCTCCGCAGGATACAAAAATTCATTGTACATATTATATCGCATATCCAACCAAATGTCAAGGGATTTTACGGGACTCTTTGTAAACAATTTTCGCACGTATTACAGTTCACTCGGATATAGCATGATTTGCCTGGCTGAGCCGTACCGTTACAGTTCAGCCACCCTCTATAGTACGCTTCCTTTTCCACTGTAGAGTGGGGCGAGGGGCCCCACGACTGCGTTTAGGTTATGTTGGGTGCCATGAACGCCGGTTTTCCGGAAAAGTCA
>CAZQAI010000006.1:0-21660 GCA_964591305.1 uncultured Clostridium sp. | reverse complement strand
CAAGCAAATCAAGCAGGCCGCAGGTGCGGCAGGAGGTTTTAACCTATGTCTCAATTCAGAAAAATCGGTGTTCTTTCTTCGGGCGGCGATGCGCCTGGCATGAATGCGGCGATCCGAGCCATTACCAGACGTGCCATCAGTCAGGGTATTGAAGTCGTGGGTATTTTGGGCGGATACGCCGGCCTTTTGGGGGCAGATGCTGTTTCCGACTCCGAGATACTCCATGAGAAATACCTGCGTCCGCTTGACACCCACAGTGTGTCCAACATTGTGACCAGAGGCGGCACCATCCTGTATTCCAGCCGCTGTCCTGAGTTCAAAACGCCCGAAGGCATGGAAAAGGCACTTCGCGTATGTCATGATCATCAGATCGATGCCATCATCGCCATTGGCGGTGACGGTACCTTCCGCGGCGCCACCGATCTGACCAACCACGGCATTCCCTCCATTGGCATTCCCGGCACCATTGACAATGACATCACTGCCACCGAACTGACCATAGGCTTTGATACCGCTCTGAATACCGCCCTACGCATGATCGACGACCTGCGGGACACCGCCGAATCACATGCCCGGTGCATTGTGACAGAGGTCATGGGCAATGGATGCGGATACCTGCCCTTGTATGCCGGCATTGCCACAGGTGCTATCTGCATTGCCATCCCCGAGGTGCCCTTTGATGAGGATCTGGCGATCCGCAAGGTAGCCAAGGCACGTGCTGCCGGCAAGCGAGGCATGATCGCTCTGTGTGCCGAGAATCTCCCCTCCCCGGACGATGATCCATATGGCCTGACATTGGCCCGTAACATCAAGAGCAAGACCGAGGTCGACACCCGGTTCACCAAACTGGGCCACATCATCCGGGGCGGAAATCCCACCTTACGTGACCGGCTGACCGCTACTCAAATGGGGGTCGAGGCTGTCAACATGCTTCTGGACGGACGCTCCAATCTGGTCATGTGCGTCAATGAGGATCGCATCACCGCTGTGGACATCAACTTCGCTTTGGCCTTGGATAAAATGTACAAGAACAAGCTGAAAGACGGGGACCTGGAGGGTTTCACCTCCTACCATATTGCGCAGATGAAGGCTCGCTGTGAGTACAGACACGCCAAGATCGAGCGTCTGTATCAAATGTCATACGATATCTGTATGTAACGCGGTATTCCCTGTTGTGCCGCCGGCGGAGGACCCGGCTGGGATTTTCTCACCGGCGGACGACCTGTACACTCCGCCATGATCTTAAGGACACCTTACATATTCAGCGTGCGGAGAACGACGAGAAAATTTTCGTCGGTCTAAGCCGAAATCCGTGCGTAGAGTTCATTCTCTGCGAAGAGTTTTTGTGACGTGCGACGGGAAAAGTCCGGCCGATCCGGCGTGCGAAAAATTTTTAGAGGTTTTCTAAAATGAAAGGACTTATATTTTTATGATTTATGCGGCTCTTTTGGGCTTCGGGGTAGTCGGGAGCGGCACTGCCGAGGTATTGACGCAAAACAAACCATTGATTGAAAGCAAGGTCGGCGACCGTGTCGCCATCAAATACATCCTGGATTTGCGTGATTTTCCCGGAAGTCCCTTTGCCTCCCTCATCACGCATGATTTCAATGACATTCTACACGACCCCGACATTTCGGTGGTAGCTGAGATGATGGGTGGCGCGCACCCGGCCTACGATTTTACCCGTGCCCTGCTGGAGGCAGGTAAGAGCGTAGTCACCTCCAATAAGGAAGTAGTGGCCACCTTCGGCACTGAGCTTTTATCTGTCGCCGCATCCCACGGTGTCTCCTACTTATTTGAAGCCAGTGTGGGTGGAGGAATTCCCATCATTCGCCCGCTGCGTGAGGATCTCGCCCCTAACCATGTACGTGCGATAAGCGGTATCCTAAGCGGAACCACCAATTACATGCTGACCCGTATGGAAAAAGAGGGCCTTTCCTTCTCTGATATGCTGAAGGACGCCCAGGAAAAGGGGTATGCTGAGCGAAATCCCGCCGCTGACATTGAGGGTATGGATGCTGCCCGCAAGACTGTCATTCTGGCTGCCATGGCCTTTGGAAAACGGCTGGATCCCAACGCCATACCCTGTGAGGGTATTACATCCATCACGGCTGAGGATGCGGCGTTGGCCCGTTCCATGGGATATGCCATCAAGCTGATCGGCCATACAGAACTGTGTGACGGCAAGATTCTGGCTATGGTATCCCCCCGTTTGGTTGCTCAGTCCAACCCCATTGCCGGAGTGGATGGCGTCTTCAATGGCATCTTAGTCAGTGCCGATATGGTAGGGGAGGTCATGTTCTACGGCCCGGGGGCCGGTAAACTGCCCACCGCGAGTGCTGTGGTCTCGGATATGATGGATGTGATGGAGCATACCCCCGCCGGCATTCATGCCCCCGTCTGGACAGATGTGGTTCAGGGAGAGGAAGCTGATTTTTCGGCATACACCTGTGCTTCCCTGCTGGTCTTCCACGCAGAGGGAGCGAATATGTCCCGGCTGGGAGACCTATTCGGGCGGCTGCACGCTCTACGTACCGAAGGCGGACGTCTGTCCTTTATCATCGATCCTTTGAGCGAGGCTGATACGACATCCCGTATTGCCGAGTCCGGTATTCCGCTTATCAGCCGTATCCGGCTTCTTTGACGCGGACGTGAGGTATGACCATGAGCGAAAAAAAGAATCGTCAAAAGGACGGGAACCGCGGATGCCTGTTTCTTGTGTTCGGTACCCTGTGCGTGATTGTCGGGATGCTGGCTTATGTGTTGGCGGTAGGACGGCTCAGCGCCTGGAGTCTCGATGTATCTCATCCGGATGAGCCGGTGTATGCCATCATGACCGTGCAGATTCCCTTCATTGTTGTGGCTTTCCTGCTGATGGATGGGATTCTGATTCTCAAGTACCTTCCATCAGAGGAGGAGTATGAAAAAAAAGCTTCCTCGGTTCCGGGAGTGAAGAAAAAGGCCTTTTTCGGAACCAAAAAGGCAACCAACCTGATCTGTCTGGTTCTTCTTGTTCTGATTATTCTCTGCGGTTGTATATCCGTCAACACCTACCGTTTGGTCGGCGAGGAGGGCATCACCACACATTTCTTTGCTGACACCTCCTTCTACTCATGGGAGGAGGTGACGGAATGCCGGGTAGACTGCGACAGCGATAAAGGATTATCTGTGACCTACATCATGGAAAATGGCAAGTCCTTTGAGGTATTGCGGGGCACCGTATCCGACACAGCCGCTTTTGCAGACAAGTACGGCTACACTCTGGCCTTGGCTGTTGAGGTACAGGAGCATCTGATTGCGCAGGGGATCCCCTGCCATGTGTCCCATGTGGAGCGGGCTGTGAACTTCTACCGTGGGAATTATCCTGACCTTTGGCCTTTTGTCCAGATTCTGACCGGATATGAGGAAATCAAGCCAAACGATGATGAGACCGCCGGTGCATCGGACGCTGGTACAGCGGGAGCCGACACGGCGGATGTTGACACAACGGACACCGGCACAGCTGATTCGGCGAAAGGCGAGTGAAGCGGTCTGCACGCTGATAGCAGACAGGCCCAAAATGCTCTATATACACACCGGAACGGAATCGAAAAACCGCACGGGGGCGGCATTACAATCCGGGGGCCGGCTCACAATGATGAGTCGGCCCCCCTTTTTTTCAATTGCTCCGCCAATGCGGCGATGGCGCGTCCCCGGTGACTGACAGCATTCTTTCCCTCCGGCGACAGCTCCGAAAAGGATCTGCCTGTCCCGGCGCACAGAAACAGAGGGTCATAGCCAAAACCGCCGGTCCCCCGGTACTCGGTCAGAATGGTTCCTTCGCAGGCGCCGCATACCACAGTCTCCTCTTCATCCGGCGTTATGAAGGCAATACAGCACACGAAACGGGCTGTCCGGCAGGATTCCGGCACGTTCTGTAGCTCGGCCAACAGTTTTGCGTTATTGGTTGCATCGTCTCCGTGCTCCCCGGCATAACGGGCTGAGTAAATACCCGGTGCTCCGCCTAACGCATCCACCTCCAACCCGGAATCATCCCCCAGTGCGTACCAGTCGGGATGACCGGCGACACAGGCGGCCCGGCGGGCAGCGCGGGCTTTGATCAAGGCATTCGCTTGAAAGCTGTTTCCATCCTCCTCAATTTCCCCCCAAAAACCTACTTCATCCAGTGTATGGACAAAAACAGCAGGCAGGTCGTAGGAAAGGATAGCCTGAAGCTCAGCCATTTTTTTATGATTTTTCGATGCTAACAGAATATCCATGATCACTCACCGAACAAGGCAGACACAAACTCACGGCTGTCAAATTCCTGCATGTCATCAATTTTCTCCCCTACACCGATGAACTTCACCGGGATGTGTAATTCCTCCTTGATGGAGACGATGATGCCGCCCTTAGCGGTACCGTCCAGCTTGTTGAGGGTAATGCCTGTGATTCTGGCAGCCTGGCTGAACTCCTTGGCCTGGGACACAGCGTTCTGTCCGGTGGTGGCATCCAGCACCAGCAGAGTCTCCCGGTCAGCTCCCGGCAACTCCCGCTCAATGACACGGTCAATCTTGGTCAACTCGTTCATCAGGTTTTTCTTGTTTTGAAGACGCCCTGCGGTATCAATAATCAACACATCTGCATCACGCTTTTTGGCCACTGCAATGGCATCGAAAACCACAGCCGCCGGGTCGCTTCCCTCATTCTGACGCACCATTTCCACGCCGGCTCGCTCACACCACACGGCCAGTTGATCGATGGCAGCGGCCCGGAAGGTGTCCGCAGCGGCAACCACGACTTTCTTTCCGGCCAGCCGCAGTCGCTTGGATATTTTGCCGATAGAGGTCGTCTTTCCCGCTCCGTTGACACCGATGACCAACAGAACACTGGGCCGTGTGGTCAGGTGGAGCGGCTCACTCTCCCCAATCATATCCGTCATGATTTCCCGCAGAGCCCCCATGACCTGCTCCTTTTCCTTCAGCCGTCCGTCGCGGATTCTCTCTCTCAGCTCATCCAGAATTTTCTCGGTTGCCTCCATACCCACATCGGCAGAAATCAGAATCTCCTCCAGTTCTTCCAAAAGCTCCTCATCTACCTTGACAAAGCTTTTCAGCAGGGTATCCACCGGTGCAAACAAGGCATTCCGGGTCTTAGTCAAACCACTTTTCAGGCGGCCCCAGAAAGACTTTTTATCCGCGGGATCCTCCTCCGGCTCTGTAGGTTGATAATCGCTCCTGTCTTCAGGCTCTCTCTTCGGCTCGTCCTTGGGCGCATCCTTGGGCCCATCCCCGGAATCAAGTTGTGCTGCAGTCTGGGCTTGCTCGCCGTTCTCGCTGTCTGCACTGTCCTCGCTGTCTGCACTGTCCTCGGCGGCCTGCTCTCTTTCCTGCTTCTCAAGATTCAATCTGACCGCCTCGGTCACCTCATCCTCTTGAGCAATCTCAGGGCAGGCCTCAAAGAAGGCCGTCTCCGCTGCCTCAGCGGCTGCCTCCTCCTCCGGGGTCAGACCGGAGATGTCCTCCTCTGCTCCGACTGACTCCGTTTCATCAAGAATCTCTGCTTCCCGGCGGGATTCCTTGTCATCCTCTTGCATTCTGCTTTTTTTTCCAAACAGCTTACTTAAAAAGCCCATTCCAATCCTTCTCCTTACTCTTGGCAATATCGGCCACATCCAGGGTCAACACCTTGGAAATACCATGCTCCGGCATGGTCACACCATACAGTCTAGTAGCGGCGGCCATGGTGCCCCGCCTGTGGGTGATCATAATAAACTGAGTGTCGTCGGTATACCGTCTGATGTACTGAGCCAACCGCTCCACATTCACTTCATCCAAGGCGGCTTCTATCTCGTCCAGAATGCAGAAGGGAGTGGGATTAACCTTGAGGATGGCGAAGAACAACGCCACCCCCACAAACGCCTGCTCTCCGCCGGAGAGCTGCATCAGGCTCTTGATGATCTTTCCCGGCGGCGCGGCCTTGATCTCAATGCCGGATTCCAGCACATGGTCGGGGTCCGTCAGGGTCACCTCCGCCGATCCTCCACCAAACAGTTCGGCAAAGGTGTTGCAGAAATTCTGATTGATGGCATCAAAGGCCGTGACAAAGGCAGCCTTCATCTCCTCCTCCAGCCGGGAAATCACGCCGGTCAACTCAGCTCTGGAGGCCTCCAGATCGTCAATCTGGATCTTCATGGTCTCGTATCGGGTACGGGTCTCATTGTATTTATCCACAGCTTCGGGGTCAAAATGCCCAAGTGCACGCAGCTTGTTTCGGCAGTCAATCTGTGTGGCCGCTACCTCGGCCCTGTTCTCGGGCGTGACAGGCGGATAGTTCAGAGCTAAGGCATCTTCTCTGGTCATCTCATAATCCTCCATGAGACGGATGTCCAGCTTGTCCTTTTCCGCAATCAGATTCTGCAGTCTGTTGTCTGCCGTGGTAAAGACCTTGAACAGATTCTCCTTCTCCTCATATTTCCGGTTGATCTGCTCACGTAGGCTGGCAAGGCGTGCCTCATAACCGGCACTGTTCTGATCAGTCTCGGCCCGGCTCTCGCCAAGGCGGCGCAGTTTTTCCTCCCCCTCCTGATATACCCGTCGGTTGTCGGCCTGCTCCGTCCGGTAAACCCTGACAGCTTGTATCAGGTCTGTTTCCTTGCGTTCGGATTCCTGAATCTCACCGGCCGCTTCCCCGGCCCGGGTTTCTGCAGCGGCGGCAAATGCTTCCTCGGTTTCGGCATCCTTTCGTGTTTCGCTGACCGCAATGTACAGCTGTGTCTGCGCAGCGGTGAGCGTATTCAGGTGTTCCTCTGCATCCGCACTTTCGGCTGCCTTTTGCTCCCTGACCGCTCGTATTTCTTCAATGGCACGGGTCAAGGCTACCTCCTCTGCCTTGAGGGACGCCATATCCTCCTCATACCGTTCACTTTCCCGGAGAATCTTCTGGCAGTCCTCCCGCATACGGGACAGCAAGGTATCATTGGCCTCCCGTTGGGCCTTGACCTGATCAAGCTGGGCCGTCTCGTTGGACAGCAGGACCCGAAGCAGATCACGCTTATCCTCCAAGGTGTTTTTGGCTTCCTCAGCTTCCCCGATGGAATCCCGCAAACGTCCCAATTCCTCTTCAGCGGAAACCACCCGGCTCCGGCTGGCGGCCAGCTCCTCATCCAGGCGTCTGATCTCTGCGGCCCTGCTGAGGGCTCCATTCTTCTGGGACAGGGAGCCACCGGTAAAGGAACCGCCTACATTGATCTGTTGGCCGTCCAAAGTGACCACCCGCACCCGGTAACGCAGGGCTTTAGCCATGGCGGTGGCATGATCAATGGTATCAAACACGACCGTGCGTCCCAACAATGAGGACACCACCGCCCGGAATCTGTCCTCACAGGACACCAGGGTATCTGCTACGGCGATATATCCCTCAAAGCCAACAGCTCGTTTCATATCATCTGTGGGCACTTGTCCCCGCATAGAGGTCAGGGGAAAGAAGGTGGCGCGTCCGGCATCACCACGTTTCAACGCATACATGGCTGCCTTGGCAGTGGTCTCATCCTCCACCACCATATGCTGGAGATTGGCGCCCAGAGCGGTTTCCACAGCCACCACATATAGCTGATTCACCGATATCACCTGAGACAGAGGGCCATATATGGTGCCACACGCTCCGCCGTCCACTGTGGTGATCCGCCCGGCTGCATACTGGCTCATGACGTAGCGAACGCTGTTGGCATATCCCTCAAAATGCTCCTCCATGGATCGATAGGTATGGATCCGTTGCGCTACTGAGTCCCGCTGCAGCTTGAGTGAGGACAGTGTTTCATACTTTTCCCCATACGCTGTATTGCGTTCTGTGAGCGTCCTGTCTGCCAGGTCCAGTTCAGCCGTGTTTTCATCCAGAGAGGTTTTGTAACCGTCGACCGCTCTCTGCCGCTTGCTTTGTTCCGCCATGAGCGTTCTGGCAGTCTCCTCGTACCGCTCCATATCCGAAACCAACCCGCTGCCGCGGTCACTCCCGGTACTGCGGGCGTTTTCCAGTACCGACAACCGGACCCGCAGATCCACTGCCTCGGCTTCCCTGCACCGGATGTCCTCGCCGGCCACCGCAATCTCCCCATCCAGCTGATCCACATGCTTGCGGAGATCGCTCGCCTGTGTTTCCCCTTTGGCATACCTGCTCTCCATTTCGGACAGAGCGGCGCGTAGTTCGGCAGCTTTTTTTCGGTGCGTATCGGCCTCGGTCAGTGCTCCCTGGCGCTCTGTCTCTTTGAGAGCCCGAGAGGCCCTGAGACTTTCCACTGTCTCTTCTGCATGGGTAATGTGACTCTCCCGCACCCTGTACTCGCTGTCCAGACGGTGCTGTTCCTCATTAAGCAGCGTGATCTCCTGGGTCAGCCGTCCAGAGGCTTCCCGGCTGCCCTGATTCATCTCGGTCAGGCGTTTATTCTGCACTTCCAGGGACTCTACAGCATCCTGGGCCTGAGACAAATCAAAATCAGCGTGGGTACGTGCTGTTTGGGCATTTTGAATCTCCCCCCGCAGACGTTCCGTATCGTACAGCCACAGGCTGACATCGGCCTGCTTGCGGTTCTCCAGCAAAATAAGTCCCCGTTTGGCTTTGGACGCTTCCCGCTCCAAGGGACCGACCTGGGCTTCCACCTCTGCAAAGACATCCCGGATACGCACCATGTTGGCCTCGGTGTCCTTGAGCTTTCGCTCGGATTCGGTTTTCCGCACCCTGTACCGCGCGATACCGGCGGCATCCTCAAAAATACCCCGCCGTTCCTCGCTCTTTCGGGAGATGATCTCGGCGATCCGCCCCTGCCCGATGATGGAGTACCCATCCCGGCCAATACCGGTGTTCAGAAACAGATCGTAAATATCCCGCAGGCGAACCGGCTTTTTGTTGATCAGGTAATCGGAATCTCCGGAGCGGAAGTAGCGTCTTGTCACTGTCACCTCGTCATAGGGGCAATCCAGATGGCAGAATGCCGATCGGTTGTCAAAGGTCACCGATACCTCAGCATACCCCATGGGCCGCCTGCTATCGGCTCCGCCAAAAATCACATCTTCCAACTTGTTACCGCGGAGTGATTTGGACGACACCTCTCCCAACACCCATCGCATGGCATCCGCAATATTGGATTTTCCGCTTCCGTTGGGGCCGACGATAACGGTTACGCCTCGTCCTCCCTCCGGGCCGGCAGTCCCTCCCTGAATCGGGTCAAATACGAGTCGGGTTCTGTCCGGGAAGGATTTAAAGCCCTGCATTTCTATGGATTTTAAATACACGTCAGTCTCCTTCAGAGATTTGCTTATTTGATGCCGAACAGTTCCAACGCTGCCCGGGCGGCGGCCTGTTCCGCCTTCCGCTTGGAGCGTCCTGTACCTCGCCCTATGACCTGGTACTGTTTTCCCCCCGAGTTGAGGCGAGCCTCTACCTCAAAGGTCTTCAGGTGATCTGGGCCATCCTCTCGGATGAGCACATACTCCAGCACGTCTCCCTCGGTCTGCTGTATCAGCTGTTGAAGAGGCGTTTTATAGTCACCGTCCATGGCTCCCGCCTCCAGTTTTTGCAGATCCTGCTCGACGAGCGGGATCAGGAAGGCGCCTATAACGGTCTTGGCCTCGTTCCCCTGCCCTGCATCTATGTAAACAGCGGCCAGCAGAGCCTCAAAGGCATCGGCCAGGAGATTCACCTTATCCCGTCCACCGCTTCTTTCCTCCCCTATGCCCAACAGCAAGCATTCGCCCAAGCGGATGTCCCGGGCATACCTTGCCAAAGCATCGGCACAAACCACATCCTTACGCAGGCAGGACAAATCCCCCTCTGGCAGAGTGGGATAGGTGGTAAAGAGATACTCGCTGATTAACAGGGACAACACCGAATCTCCCAGAAATTCCAGGCGTTCGTTGCAAAGCAAATGATGATTCCGCTCCCCCGTCTCATTGGAGCGGGAGGAATGAGTCAACGCTTGGGTCAACAGACGGCGATCCCGGAAGCGGTACCCGATGCGTTTCTCCAGAGCTTGTGCCTTTTCCTCTGGCAGTACAATCAATTCCTGGCTCACGGCGTATCCCCTGCTTTCTCTGTTTCACATGACATGTTATGAGGCGGCGCGCCTTGTGGCGCAGCTTGCGTCATAGCGGTCCTCAGTTCATCTAGAACTTGGGATTCGCATAAGCGGATCGCCTGACGGATCGCACTTTTGAAAGCCTTTGCGCCAGAGGAACCGTGGGCCTTGATGACAGGCATATTCAATCCCAGGAAAGGACTACCGCCGTGTTCCGTGGTATCGACCGAGCGTTTGAAATCAGCCAACCTTCTCCTGACACACAAAGCTCCCAGGCGGGTCAAAGGAGTCGCATAGAATACCTGTTTCATGCCTTTGAGCATATACTTGCCCAATCCCTCATACGCCTTGATACAGATATTACCGGAATACCCATCTGTTACCACCACATCGCAGGCTCCGAAGGGCAGATCACAGGATTCGACATTGCCCGCAAAGTGAATGCCCGGACACTGAGACAGCATACGGTAGGCCTCCTGCTGAAGAGAAGTTCCCTTGCATTCCTCTGCACCATTATTAAGCAGAGCGACCCGTGGAGATTCGATACCGTAAAGCGCTTTCATATAGGCGGTACCCATGGTCGCAAACTGCACCAGATAGTCGGTCTGCACCGTTACATTAGCGCCCGCATCAAGCAGCAGGGTAGGCCTCTCAAAGGGCAGAATCGTGCCAATAGCGGCCCGGTGAACCCCCGCCATACGTCGGACAATCAAGGTTGCTCCGGAGAACAACGCTCCTGTGTTGCCGCAGCTGACCATCACATCCCCGCGTCCCTCCTTCAAGGCATGTAAAGCCATTGCCATGGAGGAATCGGTTTTACCCCGCACACAGGACATAGGATCGTCCTTCATATTGACAACCGATTCAGCGTGTACGATCTCAAAAGGGGAAAGGTCCAGCCCACGTTGGGTGGCAGCTGCCTGTATCTCCTCCCGGTGGCCAAAGAGGATATATGTGCCGCCGAACTCCTTATGCGCGGCCACAGTTCCCGCCAGCATCTCGCCGGGAGCCTTGTCTCCGCCCATACAATCAATCAGTATTTTCATTTTGACCATGTCCTTTCAGCAAATGTGCCGATTATCACTTTTCCGACGAGGCATTTATACATGTCGAGGCATTTTGAACTGCCGTGGCACCAGACTCATTGTCATCATGATGCATAAATTGATCCACGAAAGCGAGGGAACGGGCTGCCAACGCCTCATTGCGTGCGACCTTTCCTCCCCTGATCTTTTGCTCCGGCAGCGGCACAATACCAAAATTGGCATTCATAGGGGTAAAATCCCCCGTGCCGCCGTGGCTGATGTAGTGGGCCATAGCCCCTATCATGGTAACAGGAGGAAAAATCACACTCTTCAGCCCCTTGGCCCGGCGGGCCGCATTATATCCAGCCACAAAGCCGGAGCCGGTTGATTCAATATACCCCTCCACGCCTGTCATCTGTCCGGCGAAGAAAACATCCGGACAGCGGCGGACCGCATAATCGGCATTTAATACCTCCGGCGAATTGAGGTAGGTATTGCGGTGCATGACCCCGTAACGGAGGAATTCGGCATTCTCAAGACCCGGAATGAGACGGAAAACCCGTTTCTGCTCGGGGAAAGTCAGATGGGTCTGAAAGCCCACCAGGTTATACATGGTACCCTCCTCATTCTCCCGGCGCAGCTGTACCACAGCAAAGGAATGGGATCCGGTACGCGGGTCAACCAGTCCAACCGGTTTCAAGGGACCATAGCACAGTGTGTCATACCCCCGGCGAGCCATAATCTCCACCGGCATACAGCCCTCAAATACCTTGAGTTCCCTCTGCATGTCCCGATCAAAATCCTTGAGCGCTGCCTCCTCGGCGTTTATCAGGGCATGGTAGAAAACATCATACTGCTCACGTGTCATGGGGCAGTTGATGTAGTCGGCTTCGCCCTTGTTGTAGCGGGAGGCGAAAAAAGCGGTATTCATATCAATGGTCGCAGCGTCCACAATGGGAGCCACCGCATCGAAAAAGTGTAGACCTTCCCCGGCAAAATGTGCCTGAATATAGGCAGCCATGGGATCGGATGTCAGGGGACCGGTGGCAATGACCGTAATCTCTCCTTCCGGCACCGAGGTCGCCTCCTCCTCCCTCACGGTAATGAGGGGGTGATTGCGAATTCTGTCGGTGATATAAGCAGAAAATTGTTCCCTGTCCACCGCCAAGGCTGACCCGGCAGCTACACGGGTTCGATCGGCGGCTTCCATGATCAGAGAGCCCGTCCGTCGCAGTTCCTCCTTAAGAAGGCCTACGGCATTGGACAGTCGGTCAGATCGCAAGGAATTGGAGCAAACCAGTTCGGCAAAGCCGGAACTGTGGTGAGCGGGGGTAAACTTCTTTGGCTTCATTTCATGCAGCGTGACCGCTACCCCGGCCTGCGCCGCCTGCCAGGCTGCCTCACAGCCGGCCAGACCGGCGCCATATACATGGATGTGTGACATAATCCGATTTCTCTCCCTACGCAGACTCAGCGTCCGGCTGTTTCTTCGGCATGGGTCTCAGCCATGTCTGCGTCAGTCTGCCCAACGGTCTGCTCAATAGCCCGGCTATAGGTGCAGCCTTCGGTATGACAAACCAGCAGCGGCTTGCCCTTCTTGCGGAAAAGCATCCCGCCACAAGAAGGACAAATCTCTTTAGTAGGCATATCCCAAGATGAAAAGTCGCAGTCCGGGTACCGTTCACAGGAGTAGAAAACCGCCTTGCTTCGGCTGGTTTTGACCACCAACTGGGCTCCGCACTTGGGACAGGGTACCCCGATCTCCCGGTTTCTCTGTTTGGTAAACTTACAGGCGGGGTATTGGGAGCAGGCGTAAAAAACACCGTACCGTCCTGTTCGTAAAACCATGTCGGCTCCGCACAGTTCGCATTTCATACCAGCAGGTACCGGCTCAGAGGACTTCCCGTTGGCTTCCGTCCCCTCTCCCGGATCGGATGCAGACCGGATCAGAGGACGGGTGGATTTGCAGGCCGGATAGTTGGGGCAGGCAGCAAACTTACCGAATCGCCCGTTTTTGACTATCATCCGACTGCCGCACTTATCGCAGATAAAGTCAGTGGTCTCCACCGGCAGCTGCACACTGACAGAGCCAATGGCGGTTTCGGCTGCATCCAGCTGCTTTTCAAACTGACTCCAGAAACGGGACAACACCTCTACCATGGTTTCCCGTCCATTTTCAATTCCGTCCAGATCATCTTCCATGCGGGCTGTGAACTGTTCGTCCACCACACTGGAGAAATTTTTGATCATCAAACTGTTTGTGATCTCCCCCAGTTCGGTAGGCAGGAGTGTTTTTCCTTCCCGCTTGATATAGTTTCTGGAGATGATGGTGGTGACAATGGTGGCAAAGGTACTGGGGCGTCCGATGCCCTTTTCCTCCAACAGCTTGATGAACGATCCCTCGGTATACCGTGGAGGCGGCTCTGTGAAGTGCTTGGACGGCGTGACCGCCTCTGGGGTCAGGGTCTCGCCCTGACTGAGGGGAGGAATCCGCAGATCCTTCTGTTCCTCCGGCTCGTCCGCCATATGCGTCTTCTGGCTGTCGTCGGCGGATTCCTCATACACAGCCATATAGCCGGAGAAAGTGACGGTATACCCGCTGGTGCGGAACAGCCAACCCTTGCAGTCGAAATCCACTGTCAGCGTCTCCAGCACAGCAGATTCCATCTGGCTGGCCACAAACCGCTCCCAGATCAGCTTATATAGGCGGTATTGATCGGAAGTGAGCATTTTGCGTATGGCTACCGGCTCGATCTCCACCCTGGCCGGACGGATCGCTTCATGCGCATCCTGGGCATTGGCCTTTGTCTTGTAGCTGGGTGGTGTAGCCGGGCAGTAGGCATCGCCATACTTCTCCCGTATAAGAGACGCCGCCGCTCCCTGTGCCTCGGCCGACACACGCTGAGAATCGGTACGCATGTATGTGATAAGACCTTGGGTTCCGCCAAATTCCGAGCCAAGATTGACGCCTTCATACAACTCCTGCGCCACACGCATGACCCTTTGAGACTGAAAATTCAGCTTTCTGGACGCTTCCTGCTGCATGGTAGAAGTCGTAAAAGGCGGGGCCGGGTTCTTTCGTCTGGTGGCGCGCCGCACATTGGCTACGGTAAAAGGCTGACCGATGACCGTATCCACCACCCGCCGGGCATCAGCCTCGGAAGCAAGACGCACCTTGCCCTGCTGATTGCCTACAAACCGGGCTTTGATTGTCTTTTTATCCGCATTCAGCAGGGTAGCGTCTATAGTCCAGTACTCCTCCGGCACAAAGGCCCGTATCTCATTCTCCCTGTCCACAATCATTTTAGTGGCCACTGACTGCACACGTCCGGCAGACAGGCCGCTGCCTACTGTCTTCCAGAGATAAGGAGACAACTTGTAGCCCACGATCCTATCCAAAATCCGGCGTGCCTGTTGGGCGTTGACCAGATTCATGTCCAGTTTGCGGGGTTGCTTGATGGCCGCCTTGACCACAGATTTGGTGACCTCATTGAAGGTAACCCGCTGTACCTGATCGACGGGAATCCCCAGGGCAATGGCCAGGTGCCAGGAAATAGCCTCCCCTTCCCGGTCAGGGTCGGTGGCCAGAAAAATTTTGTTGGCCGCCTTGGCCTCCTTCTTGATGTCCTTGATCAGATTTCCCTTACCACGGATATTGATATAGTGTGCTTCAAAATTATTGTCTATATCCACACCCAGGGTGCTCTTGGGCAGGTCACGTACATGTCCCCAGGAGGCAATGACCTTATAGTTGGAGCCCAGATACCCTTTGATGGTGCTTGCTTTGGAAGGAGACTCCACAATTACCAAATTAGCCATATATACATTATTATCCTTTCCAAAAAGAAATATCGGGTCGCCACCGTCATCGGCGGGCATACAAACCGCCCGGAAGAGAGATTACAAGTCCCTTGATCTCAAGGACGGTCATGGCAGCCATAATGTCGCCCATAGAAAAGCCTTCCTTCACCAAGGCATCCACCGGAACAGCATGATCCAGCGGCATGGCGGCAAACAGCGCGCGCTGGGTATCACTCAGGGAGGACAGCAGCTGCGGGGAACAATCCCCCTCGGGTGCGTTCTCCTTCGGTGCAGCAGCCTCTTGCGGCGGCAACATACCCTGTTCCTGCCCGGCGCGGCTTATTCGGGAGCGATCCGGTCTCCTATGCCGCCCGGCAGAGGCCTGTGACGGAGATGCCTCTCTGTCCGGTCCGCTCCGCTGCCGATCGGCACTGTGTGCAGGAGACGCTCCCGTCCGATACGGCGTATTGGGGCTCACAGCCGCATTTTTTGTTTGCGGCGTAAGGGGCTGACTGCGTAGGTAGACACCATACTCCCGAAGGATGTCCTCATCAGGTTCCGAATGCTTTTCCGCGTTCAAGAGCTGGAGATTGGACAGCGTATCCCGGAACAGGAAGCCGTAGTTGCTGAGGATATCCCGACCTTGCAGAACCATGGTAGCTCCCTCGCGGAGCAGATGGTTGGTCCCTGAGGTGTTGTCCTCACCCACATTGCCGGGAACAGCATATATATCCCGACCTTGTACAATGGCATGACGGGCTGTGATCAAAGCACCTGACTTGAGGTCGGCTTCCACCACGACGGTTCCCTGAGACAAGCCGCTGATGATGCGGTTGCGCACTGGGAAGTGGCTGCCTGCCGGCGGCGTAGCCGGTGGATATTCCGTCATGACGACACCGTGGCGCAGAATGCGTGTCTTCAGATTGACATGCTCTCGCGGGTAGACCACATCAATTCCACAGCCCAGCACGGCCACCGTGCGTCCCCCGGCCGCCATGGCTCCGACCTGAGCCACACTGTCAATACCCAAGGCCATACCGGACACCACGACAGTCCCTGACGCACCCAACTCATAGCCTATTTTATAGGCCATTCTCTTTCCGTATTCGCTCATTTTCCGTGTACCAACCACGCTGATACACAGGAGATGGGCGAAATCGGGACACTCGCCCTGGCAGTACAGCAGAACAGGCGGATCTAAGAGGGAACGCAAGCTGACGGGATATGCCTTATCCAGCCAGAAGAGAATGTTCACCTCATTGGCTTCGCAAAATGCTTCAATGCGGCCCGCCTCTGTCAGATCCTTGTTGGCCAGGGCTCGTTTGAATTTGTTGTCGCAAGGCAGTGTCTCTAATTCAGCCTCATCTGCATTGAAAACCGCATAAGAAGAGCCGTATTGTTCCAGCACAGGTATAAATTCCCTGTTTGCAATACCGCATCGAAGAGAAAACCAAATGTCGAACAGTCTGTCTTTCACACAAGACCCTCCTGTATGTAAATTTGGGGACTCGCCATACGATGCTGACAGTATACATACGTCGCCGGACATTATGTACACGGTTGCTCATACAATCAGGGGAGGAATGCTCCTCGTCCCTGCTGAACCTGCCTTCTCATCTCCCACATGACAAGGGCAGCTGCCACACCGGCATTCAAAGACTCTGTACCCGCCTCCATGGGGATATACACCGTTCGTCCGCAAGCGGAGACCACCTGGTCTGACAGTCCGTGTCCCTCGTTTCCGATCACGGCGGCTACAGGGTATGGAATATCCAAAGGCAGACATCCATCGAGGGTCAGACTGTCCGCCCCCAGCTGAGCAGCAGAGTTATCTAAAGCCATCGCCCACACTGTAAAACCCCGGCTTCGCATACTATGTATCACCTCGGCCATATCATCCACCTGGGAAATGGGCAGAGAGAACAGGGGGCCCATAGCCGCCCGGACTGTGCGGGGATGGTAGATATCAGCACAGTCGTCGCTGAGAATCATGTGCCTGACTCCGAGAGCAGCGGCGGTGCGGATGATCGCTCCCACGTTGACAGGATCACGCACCGATTCCAGCATGATCACAGGCCCGCTGGGGATAGGCGGAAAAGAATCTTCCTTTATTATATACTTTTTGTGGCATCTGTCAATATGCTTTGCCACACTTATGACCCCTTCAGGCGCATTTTCCTGCGAAATTTTATCAAAAAGGCTATCCTCAACGCAAAAAGCCGGGCATCCGACCATCTGCGGCGTACAGTGATACAAGGTCATCATACGTTCCGCTACCCGATCGGCGCTGCTCTCACGAACATACACAGCCTCGCAGTTCACTCCTCTGCGTATAGCCTCGCAAAGCAGTTTGATGCCGTCAAAGCGGAAGGTTCCGCTTCTCTCCCGCTCCCGCCGGTCAGTCAGTTTGCAAAGAGAAACCACCCGACGGTTCTGCCGGGAGGTGATGCGATCCTCTGCAAATAAAAAGGGCATGGGGCACTCCTTTCTATGACAAAGGGGCTGCTGCAAATGGGGCCGATATGACAGGAATGAATCGGCCTTATGCGACAGTCCCTTAGATCATGCGGCTGCATGCCGTCTGATCCGAGCAATATCCGGTGGTTTTGCAAAAAAGCTCGCCATGTATCAGCTTTCCGCAAAAGCAGCGGTTTTTATCCGCTGAAAAAGGATATGCATGGCTGACACATTCGCAGCGGCAGCCTGTTTATCCGCGGATCACAGGGCAGCCTTGGCCTGCTCGCACAGGGCGGCAAAGGCTTCCTTATCGGCGATGGCAATCTCCGAGAGCATCTTGCGGTTGAGGGTTACACCGGCCTTCTTCAGGCCGTTCATGAAGGTAGAGTAGTTCATGCCGTTTGCCTTGCAGGCAGCAGAAATACGGGTAATCCACAAACGACGGAAGTCTCTCTTCTTGCGGCGTCGACCGGCGAAGGCGTAGTTTCCGCTCTTCATGACGGCTTCCTTAGCCATCTTGAAGTGCTTGGACTTGGAACCCCAATAGCCCTTAGCGGCCTTCAACACACTATTTCTTCTCTTGCGGGTCATCATAGCGCCCTTAACTCTTGCCATTTTTCAAATCCTCCTTAAACTTCAGTACAAGCGGTTGCATGTGAGGCCCATCACTTCTGAATGAGGGCTCTGACATTGGCGGTCATCGCATCACTCAGAATCGAAGCGGTGCGCAGGTTTCTCTTTCTCTTGGAGGTCTTCTTGCCCAGGTTATGGCGGTGAGCGCTGTGATAAATCTTCACCTTGCCGGTACCGGTTACAGAGAATCTCTTGGCGGATGCGCGATGTGTCTTAACCTTTCCCATTTTGGTAATCCTTCTTTCGTAATAGTTGCGGCCTATGCGTAGGGCATGGGCCATATCATGGAAACCGCCGGCGGCAGAGGCACAGAGAAGAATCTCCGTCCTGCCGGCCGCAAATCATGAACTGCATGAAAGCCCGCATCCGATCCGTCATCTCAGGCGGTCAATCGGATGCAGACATAATCCGGGTGCGGATGCGAATGCCCGCAGGCCTCTGCATCCCCGGCACGCGGGTTCTCATTTGGCCTTCTGGGGGGTGGGATTGATGACCATACTCATATTTCGGCCTTCCAGGACCGGTTTCTTGTCACAGCCACCCAGATCCTGCGTATCGGTCAGAAATTTGTCCAGAAGCTCACGTCCGATGGACATATGGCTCATCTCACGGCCGCGGAACTTGAGCACTACCCGCACCTTGTTGCCTACGGCCAGGAACTTGCGTGCCTGATTGAGCTTGGTCTCGTAATCGTGGGTATCGATGCGGCAGGAAAGCTGAATCTCTTTCAGCTCCACGGTCTGCTGCTTCTTCTTGGCCTCCTTCTCCCGCTTCTGCTTCTCAAAGCAGTACTTGCCGTAGTCCATAATTTTACAGACAGGCGGTTGTGCCTGGGGAGCAATGAGAACCAGATCCAACTCCTTCTCATAGGCCAGCTTGAGTGCCTCCCGGGAGCTCATGATCCCAAGGGGCTGTCCCTCTGCGTTGACGACCCGAACCTCCCTTGCCTCAATACTCTCATTGATCAGGTTTTGGGCCTCCTTAGCATTCGTGCCGATAGGTATGCACCTCCTCAAATTCAGAAAATAAAAATGTGCCCAAAGCGATTGCCCCGGCACACGGACGCCCTTCCCTCCCGGGGACGGCGCCATACATATTGACCGGACTCGCTCTGGGCGGTACGGTGGAAGCCGGGGAGGCTTCGCTTCATTTGCAATAATAGTTTATCACACTTTCAGGTGTTTGTCAATAGTTTTTTGAAAAAACTGCGATTTTGGGGAGAGCGAGTGTTACAGTTCAGCCGGGGAACGGGGGGAACGCACAGACCCCCAAGAACTTTCAATACATTTATTATGTATTGAATTTATCGTGATGACTTTTCCGGAAAACCGGCGTTCATAGCACCCAACATAACCTAAACGCAGTCGCGGGCTCCCCCAGAATAGCGGCAACATACATACCATCTGACAACGCACCAAACCTGTTCTCCGTCTCCACTGTTACCTGTTGGTTTCCCTCTCCACAAGCTTGGCGGCGCGGTACCGCTCTCTCAGCCGGGGCTTTTCAATTTTACCGGTGGGATTTCGGGGGACGGTATCAAAAATGATCCGGCGAGGCCGCTTATACCGGGGCAATCCCATGCAGAACTGTCCGATTTCCTCCTCCGTACAGATCATGCCATCCTTGATCTCGATAATGGCCGCCGCAATCTCACCCAGCCGCTCATCGGGTAGGCCGATCACAGCTACATCCTTAATCTTATCATATGCACGAAGATAATCTTCGATCTGAACCGGATACAGGTTCTCTCCGCCCGTGATGATCACGTCCTTCTTACGATCTACCAGGTAAATAAAGCCCTCCTGATCCTGCCGGGCCATGTCTCCGGTCAGCAGCCAACCGTCCTCGGTGAGGATTTCGGCGGTTGCTTCTTCATTTTTATAGTAGCATTTCATGACGCCGTCTCCACGGACAGCCAACTCACCAACCTCTCCCGTCGGTACATCCACTCTATGCTCGTCCACGATTCTGGCCTCCCAGCCATAACCCGGGATACCGATCGCCCCTACCTTGCGGACATTCTCCACGCCCAGATGCACACATCCGGGACCGATGGACTCTGACAGGCCATAGTTGGTATCATATTGTTGTCCCGGAAAGCGGATCTGCCACCGTTTGACCAGGGAAGGCGGTACCGGTTGGGCACCAATATGCATCAGCCGCCACTGAGACAAGCGATAATCAGCAGGATCAACATCCCCTCGGTCAATGGCGTCCAGGATGTCCTGCGCCCAGGGGACCAGCAGCCAGACAATGGTGGCCCTTTCCTCCGAGACAGCTTGGAGAATCCATTCCGGGCTGACTCCCCGGAGCAGGACAGCTCGACCTCCTGATATCAGAGAGCCGAACCAATGCATCTTGGCCCCGGTATGATACAGAGGTGGAATGCACAGAAATACATCGTCTCGGGTCTGGTTATGGTGCTTTTGCTCCGCAATGGCTGAAGCCACCAGGGCCCTGTGGCGATGCAGAATAGCCTTAGGGAAGCCGGTGGTGCCGGAAGAGAAGTAGATGGCCCCGTCATCTTCATCGCCAATCTCAATGGCAGGCGCCGTGGTGGAGCAATATGTCACCATGCACCCATAATGGGAGGCATACGGCGGAGTATCGCTCTCCTTCCCCACAAAGAAATAGTCGGTTACGTCATCAAGCTCAGGTTGAACAGTCCCCACCCGGCTGATGAATTCCGGACCGAACACCAGCATCCGTACATCGGCCAACTCCAGGCAATATCTGATTTCATCGACGCCATAACGGTAGTTCATGGGCACCACCACAGCACCCGATTTGAGAATGCCAAAGTATACTGGCAACCACTCCAGGCAGTTCATCAGCAGGACAGCCACCTTATTTCCCCGATTCAAGCCCCGGGAGAGCAGCAGATTGGCAAACCGGTTGGCCGTCTCGTCAAATGTCTTCCATGTCATGTCCCGACGGTACTTCTCCCCTTCGGCGGTTTCAATCAGGTTGTATTCACGCCATGTGGTATGTTTGTCCGGCTGATTCGCAGGGTTGATTTCCACCAAGCTGACATCATCCGGATGGAGGCGGGCATTCTTTTCAAGATAGTCTGTGATGGGCATGGTTGACACCTGGCCTTTCTCCCGATAGGGGTACAAACATATGCGGGGACCGACAGCCCGGCACAGGGGAGTTCTCCTGTGGGTATTCCTGTCTCAAAATCCCCGCATTTGTTCTGCTCGTGGTAAAATTATACCATATCGCGTCCTGCTTGTCAAGCTTTTTTGTGAAAGAATTCGTGAATTCCCAAAATAAATTCCACAGTAGGAAGGGCGTGGAATTTACTATGGGAAATAAGCGGAATTTAGTGAGGGAAACAAAGAAGATAACGAGGAAACGAACGAAAAATGGAGCAAAGTTCCAAAAAAGGGAGCATGCCCAAAAAGCTATGGATGTTATTTCCCAGAGTAAATTCCACCATGAGCTGAATTTAGGGTGTGTTTCTAAAGTCACAAATAAGAGAAATTACGCAAGCCAAAACAATGCCGCCGCCAAATGAACAAAGGCAAGGAAGCGGCAAGCCAGCTTTTCGAAGCGCATAGCCATCCTGCGCCAATCCTTGATTTTTATAAATTTGTAAAGAAAAAATAAAAAGGACATAGTAACAGCATGTACTGTTGCAGTTCAGCCACCCTCTATAGTACGCTCTCTTTTCCACTGTAGAGTGGGGCGAGG